>NZ_JBIUWI010000033.1:0-16579 GCF_044743385.1 Pseudomonas sp. NPDC087639
CTGGCGTTGGACTGGTCGCGCGAAGTAACCACCTGCAAGCCGGATTACTACCGCTGGGAACAATGGCTGTTCACTCGCCTGTTCGAAAAAGGCGTGATCTACCGTAAAAACGGCACCGTGAACTGGGACCCGATCGATCAGACCGTTCTGGCCAACGAACAGGTAATCGACGGTCGCGGCTGGCGTTCCGGCGCGCTGATCGAAAAGCGCGAAATCCCGATGTACTACTTCAAGATCACCGCTTACGCGGATGAGCTGCTGGAGAGCCTCGACGAACTGACTGGCTGGCCTGAACAGGTCAAGACCATGCAGCGCAACTGGATCGGCAAATCCCGCGGCATGGAAGTGCAGTTCCCGTACAACGTCGATTCCATCGGCGAAGCCGGCACCCTGAAAGTCTTCACTACCCGTCCGGACACCCTGATGGGCGCGACCTACGTCGCCGTGGCCGCCGAACACCCGCTGGCCACCCAGGCTGCGCAGAACAACACTGAGCTGCAAGCGTTCATCGCTGAATGCAAGGGCGGCAGCGTTGCCGAAGCCGACGTCGCCACTCAAGAGAAAAAAGGCCTGCCGACCGGCCTGTTCGTCGAGCACCCGCTGACCGGTGAAAAACTCCCGGTATGGGTCGCCAACTATGTATTGATGCATTACGGCGATGGCGCAGTGATGGCTGTACCGGCTCACGACGAGCGCGACTTCGAATTCGCCCACAAGTACAACCTGCCGGTGAAATCGGTGGTGCGTACCAGCTCCGGCGACACCAACCCGGCCCCGTGGCAAGACGCCTACGGCGAGCACGGCACGCTGATCAACTCCGCTGAGTTCGACGGTCTGGACTTCGCCGGCGCGTTCGACGCCATCGAAGTCGCACTGATCAAGAAAGAACTGGGCGCTTCGCGCACTCAGTTCCGCCTGCGCGACTGGGGCATCAGCCGTCAGCGCTACTGGGGCTGCCCGATCCCGATCATCCACTGCGATGCGTGCGGTGACGTGCCGGTGCCGGAAGACCAATTGCCAGTCGTACTGCCGGAAGACGTGGTGCCGGACGGCGCCGGTTCGCCGCTGGCACGCATGCCCGAGTTTTACGAGTGCAGCTGCCCGAAATGCGGCCAGCCTGCCAAGCGTGAAACCGACACCATGGACACTTTCGTCGAGTCGTCGTGGTACTACGCCCGCTACGCCTCGCCGCACTTTGAAGGTGGCCTGGTGGAAAAATCCGCGGCCGACCACTGGCTGCCGGTTGATCAGTACATTGGCGGTATCGAACACGCGATCCTGCACCTGCTCTACGCGCGCTTCTTCCACAAGCTGATGCGTGACGAAGGTCTGGTGAGCTCCAACGAGCCGTTCAAGAATCTGCTGACCCAGGGCATGGTGATCGCCGAGACTTACTATCGTCGCGAAGCCAACGGTGCCTACACCTGGTTCAACCCGGCGGACGTCGAACTGGAACGTGACAGCAAGGCCAAAGTCATCAGCGCCAAGCTGATTGCCGACGGTCTGCCGGTGGAAATCGGCGGCACCGAGAAGATGGCCAAGTCGAAGAACAACGGCGTTGACCCACAGTCGATGATCGACCAGTTCGGTGCCGACACCTGCCGCCTGTTCATGATGTTCGCCTCGCCACCTGACATGAGCGCGGAATGGTCCGACTCCGGCGTCGAGGGTTCGCACCGTTTCCTCAAGCGTGTCTGGCGTCTGGCGCAGGCCCACGTATCTCAGGGCCTGCCGGGCAAACTGGATGTTGCGGGCCTGAACGACGAGCAGAAAGCCGTTCGCCGTGCGATCCACCTGGCCATCAAGCAGGCCAGCCACGACGTCGGCCAGAACCACAAATTCAACACCGCCATCGCTCAGGTGATGACGCTGATGAACGTGCTGGAAAAAGCCGCGCAAGGCACCGAACAGGATCGCGCACTGGTGCAGGAAGGTCTGGAAGCCGTGACGTTGCTGCTGGCGCCGATCACACCGCACATCAGCCATGAGCTGTGGAACCGACTGGGCCACGCCGATCCGGTGATCGACGCTGGCTGGCCAGCAGTGGACGAGACTGCGCTGGTGCAGGACAGCCTGACCCTGGTCATCCAGGTCAACGGCAAGCTGCGCGGTCAGATCGAAATGCCGGCCAGCGCGACTCGCGAAGAAGTCGAAGCCGCTGCTCGTGCCAACGAAAACGTGCTGCGGTTCGTCGATGGCCTGACTATTCGTAAAGTGATCGTAGTGCCCGGGAAACTGGTCAATATCGTCGCCAGCTAATTGGATCGGGCGTCAGGTGTGCCTGGCGCCCAGTAAAACCTTTCGGGCCGCATGAACGGCCCACATGGTTTCAAGGGGAGCAACACAATGATCAAACGCAATCTGCTGGTGATGGGCCTCGCCGTCCTGTTGAGCGCCTGCGGTTTCCAGCTGCGCGGCACTGGCACCACCGAACTGACCATCAAGGAACTCGACCTGAGTGCGCGTAACGCCTACGGCGAGACCGTCACCCAACTGCGTCAGGTATTGGAATCCAGCGGCGTCAAGATTTACAGCGGCGCGCCTTACAAGCTGTACCTGGCTGACGAGCAGGAAAGCCAGCGTATCCTCAGCTACGCCGGTGCCGGTCGTACGGGCGAGTATCAGGTCAACACCGTCCTGAGCTACGACATCCGTGGCGACAAAAACCTTTCGCTGCTGAGCGACAAGCTTGAAGTGCAGAAAGTGTTTATCCACGACGGCAACAACCTCGTCGGCTCCGATCAGGAAGCCAACGACGCCCGTCGCGATATTCGTCGCGAGCTGGTTCAGCGCATGATGCTGCGTCTGCAACAGCTGACCCCGGGTCAACTGGAGCAACTGCAGCAGGCTGCCAATAACCGCGCCAAGGCAGAAGCCGACGCGCTGGAAGCGGCACAAAAGGCTGAAGCGGAAACCCCGCGTCAGTCGCCGCTCGAAGTTCCGCAGCAGTAAGACGTTCGGGGCGCTCAGGCGCCCCGTTCGATTGCTCTTATGAAGCTCGCTCCCGCTCAACTCGGCAAACACCTGCAAGGCGCCCTTGCGCCGGTCTACATCATCAGCGGCGATGACCCTCTGCTATGTCAGGAAGCCGCCGATGCCATCCGCCTTGCTGCCCGCCAGCAAGGTTTCGACGAACGCCAGGTCTTCGCCGCCGACGCCAGTTTCGATTGGGGCACGTTGTTGCAGGCCGGCGCGAGCATGTCGTTGTTTGCTGAAAAGCGCCTGCTGGAACTGCGTCTTCCGTCGGGAAAACCCGGTGACAAGGGCGCTGCCGCCTTCATCGAGTATTGCTCACGTCCTGCCGAAGACACCGTCCTGCTGATCAGCCTGCCCAAGCTCGACGGCAGCGCGCAGAAGACCAAGTGGGGCAAGGCACTGGTTGAAGGCCAGCAAACCCAGTTCATCCAGATCTGGCCGGTGGATGCCAATCAACTGCCAAGCTGGATTCGTCAGCGCTTGTCTCAGGCCGGGTTGTCGGCCAGCCAGGACGCCGTCGAACTGATTGCCGCGCGTGTCGAGGGCAACCTGCTCGCCGCCGCGCAGGAAATCGAAAAGCTCAAACTGATGGCCGAAGGCGGCCAGATCACCGTCGAAACCGTGCAGGCCGCTGTGGCGGACAGTGCGCGCTTCGATGTGTTTGGCCTGACCGATGCCGTGCTCAACGGCGAACCGGCTCACGCCCTGCGCATGCTCGAAGGGCTGCGCGGTGAAGGTGTCGAACCGCCGGTGATTCTCTGGGCGCTGGCGCGGGAGTTGCGCCTGCTGGCCAATATCTCGCTGCAGTACAGCCAGGGCACGCCGCTGGACAAGGCCTTCAGCCAGTCCAAACCGCCAGTCTGGGACAAGCGCAAACCGTTGATGAGCAAAGCCCTGCAACGCTACTCGGCGCAACGCTGGGCGCAGTTGTTGCTGGAGGCCCAGCGCATCGATGCACAGATCAAGGGCCAGGCGGCCGGATCACCGTGGATGAGTCTGAGTCGGTTGGCACTGTTGATGGCTGGCCAACGTTTGTCATTGCCTGCCGAATAAGATCAAGAGATCGCAGCCTTCGGCAGCTCCTACACCAATCCTTGTAGGAGCTGCCGAAGGCTGCGATCTTTTGATCTTGTTTTCCTACAAAACGACCTGCATTTGCCCTATAGACAGACGCCCGACATCGGCAGATTATTTCCCCCGCAAAACCCACTCACCCAAGAGAACCCTCATGAGCAAAAAGCCATCGAAACATGGCCCGAACAAGGCCAAATCCATCATCGCCCAACCCCTGTTCCGCAGTCGCCAGGAACGACCAACCAAGGGTAAAGGCAGCTACCGCCGCGAAGCCTTCCAGTCTGACAACTGGGAGGCTTCTTACTTTCTGGCTGCCTGAAGCACAGTACCCCCCGGTCATGTTAAGGTCTGCACCTGATTCGTATCCTCTGGACCTGTGCATGCCCTTTTGTCTTTCCCATCGTTGGCCTGTTCGCCAATTGGTTGCTGCCACAAGTTTCATCCTGCTTGTTGCCTGTGCGGAAAAACCTACCGCCGCCGACGCGCAACCTCTTCAAGCGGCCCCTGTCGCCACGGCCCCAGCGATCATTCCGCCGGTAGTGCCGTCCGCCGATCCTCTCGACCTTCAACCGACCCAGTCCTTTGCCGAATGGCAGGCGGGTTTTCGCAAGGATGCGCTCGCCGCCGGGATCCGCGCCGATCTGTTCGATCGTGCGTTTGCCAACGTCAGCTTCGACGCCAGCGTGATTCGTGCCGATCGCAGCCAGCCAGAGTTCTCCCGCCCGGTCTGGGAATACCTCGATGGCGCGCTATCGCCGCTGCGAGTACGCAAAGGCCAGGCGCTGATCAACCAGTACGCCGACATTCTGCAAAGCATCGAACAGCGTTATGGCGTTGATCGTCAGGCACTGGTGTCGGTGTGGGGTATGGAAAGTAACTTCGGTCAATTCCAGGGCAGCAAATCGGTGATCAACTCGCTGGCCACCCTCGCCTACGAAGGCCGCCGTCCGGGCTTTGCACACGCGCAATTGATCGCCGCGCTACAAATTCTGCAACAAGGCGATATCACACCCGAGAAGATGCTCGGTTCCTGGGCCGGCGCGATGGGCCAGACCCAGTTCATTCCGACCACCTACAACACCCACGCAGTGGATTTCGACGGTGACGGTCGCCGCGACATCTGGGGTAGCCCGGCCGACGCCCTGGCCTCGACTGCGCACTACCTGCAAAGCTCTGGCTGGCAGCGCGGCCAGCCTTGGGGTTTCGAGGTGCAACTGCCGAGCAGCTTCAACTACACGCTGGCGGACGGTGCGATTCGTAAAAGCGTCGCCGAATGGCGTCAGTTGGGTGTGACCCTGCCCAATGGCGGTCAGGTACCCGCAGGTTCCGAACAGCTGTCCGCCGCCCTGTTGCTGCCGGCCGGTTATCGTGGCCCGGCCTTCCTGATCCTTGACAACTTCCGGGCGATCCTCAAATACAACAACTCTTCGTCGTACGCCTTGGCCGTGAGTTTGTTGTCCGAGCGCTTCGATGGCGGTGGTCTGATCAATGGCACCTGGCCGAAAGATGACTTGCCGCTGAGCCGCACCGAGCGGATCGAATTGCAAACCTTGCTGAGTGCCCGCAACTACGATGCCGGCGCGGCGGACGGGATTATCGGCGCGAATACGCGCAAGGCGATCCGCAGTGCTCAGCAGTCGTTTGGCTGGCCAGCGGACGGGTATCCGACGCACAAGCTGCTCGAGAGCCTGCGTACCCAGTAAAAGGAAAAGATCGCAGCGTGGCGCAGCTCCTACACCGATTGATGTAGGAACTGCGGCACGCTGCGATCTTTTTGCATCACCCGGACTAACGTCGAACCACCACATCCTGCTCCAGCATCAACTCCTTCTTCCCCGCATCCAGGCGAACCAACGCCCCCAATGGCAACGTCAGGTTCGGATCACAATGCCCGCTGCGCCATCCTGACAGCACCGGAATCCGCAACGGTTCAAAGGTCTGCTTGAGCAAGCGATTCAACGCCTCGACATCAACCCCCGCGATATCCCCGACCAACACCCCGCGCAACTTGGCCAACATGCCGGCCAGACGCATCTGGGTCAGCAAGCGGTCGATGCGATACAACGGCTCGTTGATGTCCTCGATCAGCAGAATGACCCCTTCGACGTCGATTTCGTAAGGCGTACCCAACGTCGCTGCGATCATCGCCAGATTGCCGCCGAGCAAGCGCCCGTGGGCAATACCCGGCTCGACCGTGGTCAACGGATAGGCCACGGGATGGCTGAGCACACTGCCCGCTTTCAGTTGACCGCGCAGCATGGCAAAGAATGAAGTGACGGTCGGCAGCTCCTTGTCACCCAACAGGTCGGCATTGAGCAACGGCCCGTGAAAGGTGACGAAACCCGCGTAACGACTGATGGCCAGATGCAACGCGGTGATGTCGCTGTAGCCGACAAACGGCTTGGCATTGCGACTCAACAGATCGAAGTCGATCCGATCCAGCAGTCGCGGTGTACCGTAGCCACCGCGCAAGCAGATGATCGCATCGACCTCAGGATCGGCGAACGCGGCATGCAGATCGTTAAGCCGCACGTCATCACTGCCAGCCAGATAGCCGTCTTTTTCATAGACTCCGGGAAACACACGCAGTCCATAACCCCGGGCGCGCATCCACTGCACAGCCTTGTCGGTGTCGAGGACGCCGGGGCCGGCGGGTGCGATAACGCCGATCAATCCCTCGGACGGCAGCGCTGGCACGGCACGATAAGGACAAAGTGTGTGGGTCGGTCGAACAGTCATCCATGAGTCTCCGCGTATAAAGTCATGGGCACACAGTAGTCAGGAACCGCGATAAACAGAAGAGGCTTTGCTCCTCCACGGCTCGCAGGAAAAGTGGCTGCGTGTTGTAGGACAGGCAAAAAAATGCCCGCCGGGCGTTGAAGCCTCGGCGGGCATTTTCAGTTCAGCGCAGAAATCAGGAACCCAGCAGCTCAGCCTTGACCAGCTTCGCCTGCTCGTCGGCGTGGTACGAAGAACGCACCAAAGGACCGGACGCAACGTTCTTGAAGCCCATCTTGTAACCTTCCTCGGCGAACCAGGCGAAGGTGTCCGGGTGCACGAAACGCTGCACCGGCAAGTGGCTGCGCGATGGTTGCAGGTACTGGCCCAGCGTCAGCATGTCGATGTCGTGTTCGCGCATGCGCTTCATGACTTCGATGACTTCTTCGTCGGTCTCGCCCAGACCCAGCATCAGGCCGGACTTGGTCGGAATGTGCGGCATCATCTGCTTGAAGCGTTGCAGCAGGGTCAGCGACCACTGGTAGTCCGAACCCGGACGCGCAGCCTTATACAGGCGCGGCACGGTTTCGAGGTTGTGGTTGAACACATCCGGCGGCTCGGCCGCGGTGATTTCCAGGGCGACGTCCATGCGGCCACGGTAGTCCGGGACCAGGGTTTCCAATTGCACATTCGGCGACAGTTTGCGGATTTCGCGGATACAGTCGGCAAAGTGCTGGGCACCGCCGTCACGCAGGTCGTCGCGGTCAACCGAGGTGATCACCACGTACTTGAGCTTGAGGTCGGCGATGGCGATGGCCAGGCTTTCCGGTTCGTTGACGTCCAGTGGTTTCGGACGACCGTGGCCAACGTCACAGAACGGGCAGCGACGGGTGCAGATGTCACCCATGATCATGAAGGTCGCGGTGCCACCGGAGAAGCACTCGCCCAGGTTCGGGCAGGAGGCTTCTTCGCAGACGCTGTGCAGTTTGTGTTTGCGCAGCAGGCTCTTGATACGGTCAACTTCCGGCGAAACCGGGATGCGTACACGAATCCAGTCAGGCTTCTTCGGCAGCTCGGTGGTCGGAATGATCTTTACCGGGATGCGTGCAACCTTCTCGGCGCCGCGCAGCTTGACGCCGGCTTCAACCTTGGGACGCGGGGCCGGGCGCTCGGTCACGTCGAGCGTCGGGTTCATGGGTTGCCCTGCATCAGTAGTCATCTCAGTCGCGACCGCCCGTCCGGGTCGTCCGCACCGCAGAGTCGAGGTGTTTGACGAGCTGCGCGCGCAGCAGGTCTCTTAGCGCTGCAAATTGAATTGATCCTGCATGATCGCTCAGCTGGGTCATCGCCAGCCCGGCGTAGCCGCAGGGATTAATCCGTCGAAACGGTTCCAGGTTCATATCCACGTTCAGGGCCAGGCCATGAAAGGAACAACCGTGGCGAATCCGCAAACCCAGAGAAGCGATTTTCGCTCCATCGACGTACACGCCGGGAGCATCTGGCTTGGCCGCGGCGGTCACGCCGTAGCTGGCCAGCAGTTCGATCAGGCAAAGCTCCATGCGGCTGACCAGATCACGCACGCCGAAACCCAGCTTGCGTACATCCAGCAACAGATAAGCCACCAGTTGCCCGGGGCCATGGTAGGTCACCTGGCCGCCGCGATCGACCTGCACCACCGGGATATCTCCCGGCAGCAACAAGTGTTCGGCCTTGCCGGCCTGGCCCTGAGTGAACACCGGCGGGTGTTCGACGAGCCAGATTTCGTCGGCGGCATCGCTGCCGCGTTCGTTGGTAAAACGCTGCATGGCATGCCAGACCGGCTCGTAAGCCATCTGGCCGAGCTCACGAAAGCCCAGCGTGCCCGGCATCACAACACCATGTGCACGAAACCGGTAGCCCGCAGCTCGCTGTTGATGTCGTACAGCTGGTCTTGACCGGTGGCGATGATGTGCAGCTGGATGGTGGTGTACTTGCCGTTGGTGCTTTGACGCTCGTCGATGCGCTCATCATTTATGGTCGCGTGCTTTTTGACGATGTCGATAATCTTGTCTTTGTTGCCAACACCCGTGTCGCTGATCACCTTAACCGGGTAGTCAGTGGCAGGGAATTCGATCTTTGGCGCCTTTACTTCGGTATCGGTCATGGCGTAACGGCCTCTTAAGCCGTGGTAACGCGCATGGCCCCGCACCGGATCGGGGCGAGGCCATGCAGGTCAACACAAATCAGTTGAACAAGCCGTAGAAGAATAGACGGATGCTATCCCACATGCGGCGGAAGATACCACCCTCCTCGACGCCATCCAGAGCGATCAGGTCGGCGCTGTGCACCACCTTGTCTTCCAGTTTGACTTCGACTTTACCGATCACGTCGCCCTTGGCGATTGGCGCGGTCAGTTGCGGGTTCATGGTCATGCTGGCAGCGAGCTTCTTCAGCTGGCCTTTCGGCAGAGTCATGGTCAAGTCTTGAGCCAGGCCGGCCTTGACTTGATTGGTGGTGCCTTTCCACACCGGGGCCTGAGCCAGTTCGGTGCCCTTCTGATAGAAGGTCTGGGTTTCGAAGAAGCGGAAACCGTAGGTCAGCAGCTTCTGGGTTTCAGCGGCACGAGCCACTTCGCTGTTGGTACCGAACACTACGGCGATCAGACGCTGGCCATCACGTACAGCCGAGGACACCATGCAGTAGCCGGCTTCGTCGGTGTGACCGGTTTTCAGACCGTCGACGGTCTTGTCGCGCCACAGCAACAGGTTGCGGTTAGGCTGTTTGATGCCGTTCCAGAAGAACTCTTTCTGCGAGTAGATCGCGTAGTGAGCCGGGTCTTCGTGGATGATCGCGCGAGCCAGGATCGCCATGTCGTGCGCCGACGAATAGTGCTCAGGGTTCGGCAGACCGGTCGGGTTCATGAAGTGGGAGTTGGTCATGCCCAGATCGGTGACAGTCTTGTTCATCAGGTCGGCGAATGCGTCTTCGCTGCCGGCGATGTGCTCGGACAGCGCCACGCTGGCGTCGTTGCCGGACTGGATGATGATGCCGTGCAGCAGGTCGCTGACAGTCACCTGCGAGCCGACTTTGATGAACATCCGCGAACCGCCGGTACGCCAGGCGTTTTCGCTGACAGTCACCGGATCGTTTTCACCGATCTGGCCACGACGGATTTCCAGCGTAGCGATGTACGCGGTCATCAGTTTGGTCAGGCTGGCCGGCGGCAGACGCTGGTCACCGTTGTTCTCGACCAGCACGTTGCCGCTGCTGGCGTCCATGAGCACGTAAGCCTTGGCGGCCAGTTGTGGTGGCGATGGCATCATCTCGGCCGCGAAGGCGGCTGGCGAGAGGAGCAGCGGGACTAGCAGACACAGGCGTTTGGCAAAGGTGGTGATGTTCATCCGTCTCTCGAAATCGCTAATGGAAACTTGCCCAAGGGCAAAAACTAATCAAATAACCTTCTAACGGGTTATCGCGTGTTCAGTTGCTCACTCCAGTCACCCTTGCCGGGCTTTTGTTCTTCGACGAGCCAACAACCTGATTCACCCCCCAATCGCTGGTGAATCGTCAATCAAGTCCTACGTATTACTTACTCGGTGACCACACTTGGCGAACCAAGGTTGGCCAGGCGCACGCTGTTCTGGACCTGGGCAATTTCACCCGGCGAGCCGATCGGCCCCAGGCGTACCCGGTGCAGGGTCTGTTGATTGCGCACGATCGAGCTGATGAACACCGGAGCGCTCACCATCCCGCTGAGCTTCGACCTCAGGAGTTCTGCAGCGTCCGGGTTGGCGAACGCGCCCACCTGCAGATACTGGCCAGACGCTGTTGCAGAAGCGTTTTTTTTTGCGTCGAGCTGAACTGGCACAACAGCCGCGGCGTGTTGCTGCGGCGGCGGAGTCCATTGCTCGACGGTGCCGGCTGAAGCCGTGATCACCGGGGCGCTATTCTGCGCGACTTGCGGCTCGTTGAGCATCAAAGGCGCCGGACGGCCCTTGGCGGCCCACCATTGCTGTGGATCGATGCCTTCGACCTTGACCCGCGCGGTGCCGGTTTCGGCGTAACCGAGTTTCTTCGCGGCGGCATAGGACAAGTCAATGATGCGATCAGAGTAGAACGGCCCACGGTCGTTAACGCGCAGGATCACCGTACGGTTATTGTCCAGGTTGGTCACCCGAACGTAACTTGGCAGTGGCAATGTCTTGTGGGCGGCGCTCATGCCGTACAAGTCATAGACCTCGCCGTTGGCGGTGTTCTGCCCGTGGAACTTGGTGCCGTACCAGGACGCGGTGCCGGAAGCGACGTACGTCTTGGATTCCTGCAACGGGAAGTAGGTCTTGCCCAGCACCGTGTAAGGGTTGGCCTTGTACGCGCCGGTATGCAGGGTCGGCGTGGCATCAGGAATGCGCGAGACATCGACGTCCCACCACGGCGCGCCATCTTTGTGGGCGCGGTTGATGTCCAGCCCCGGCTGTGCGCGCACAGCGGTAGACGGTGCTTTTTGAGTCGGGGTACGGCTGGTCGAACAACTGGCGACCAGCACCGCCAACGCAGTGAATGCCACCAGCTTCAGGGGTTTATTGATAGGCAATGCCCGCATTACTTGACGCCCCGTGCTTGTACCAGCTGTTCAGACAGTTGATGTACGGCCATGGCGTACATCACGCTGCGGTTATAACGCGTGATCGCGTAGAAATTCTTCAGGCCCATCCAGTATTCAGGGCCGTTGTCGCCTTCGAGGCGAAATGCAGTGACCGGCATGTCATCGCGCAGCGCATCATGACTCGACCAGCCCAGCACTCGCAACTCCCCGACGGTCTTTGTCGGTTCGATGCCGGTGGTCAGGCCTTCATCGACCTGCTCGCCGCGCACATCGGCGCGGCTGACCACAGGCTCGCCGGCAACCCAGCCGTGGCGCTTGAAATAACTCGCGACGCTGCCGATCGCATCATCCGGGTTGTTCCAGATATTGATGTGGCCGTCACCGTCGAAATCCACCGCATAGGCGCGAAAGCTGCTCGGCATGAATTGCGGCAGGCCCATGGCCCCCGCGTAGGAACCTTTGAGGGTCAGTGGATCGACCTGCTCTTCGCGCGCCAGCAGCAGGAACTCACGCAGTTCCTTGCGGAAAAATTCGGCACGGGGAGGATAGTCGAAACCGAGGGTGGACAAGGCATCGATCACCCGGTAATTACCGGTATTACGCCCGAAAAAGGTCTCAACGCCGATGATCGACACGATGACTTGTGCCGGTACGCCGTATTCCTGCTCGGCACGGGCCAGCGTCGCCTCGTGCTGGCGCCAGAAGTCCACACCACGAGCGATACGCGCGTCGGTGATGAACATCGGGCGGTATTCTTTCCACTGCTTGACCCGTTCGGCCGGTCTGGAAATGGCGTCGAGAATCGCCTGTTTGCGCGCTGCCTCGCGGAACACACCCATCAGTTGCTCACCGGCGAAACCGTAGTCGCGGGTCATTTCACCGACGAATTCGGCCACCTGAGGCGAGCCTTCGTATTCGCCGGCCAGCGCTTCCTGCACGCTGCCCAGGAGGCCTACCAGGCCAACCCATGGCGCGCATCGAGTCGCCCAGCCACGCATTACTTGCATTGAACTCTTCACCTTATTCAAACCTGTGCGATCCACTTGCGATGGGTATGGATCGACATCAAAACCCCAAACGCTGACAGCAGCGTCACCAGCGAAGTTCCTCCGTAGCTAATGAACGGCAACGGCACCCCTACGACCGGCAACAGGCCACTGACCATACCGATGTTGACGAAAACGTAAACAAAAAACGTCATGGTCAACGCCCCGGCGAGCAATTTGCCGAACAGCGTTTGCGCCTGAGCGGTAATCACCAGCCCCCGGCCAATCAACAGCAGATAGATCAAAAGCAGCGCGCAGATGCCGACCAGC
The DNA here is from genome assembly GCF_044743385.1 of Pseudomonas sp. NPDC087639. NCBI lineage: Bacteria > Pseudomonadati > Pseudomonadota > Gammaproteobacteria > Pseudomonadales > Pseudomonadaceae > Pseudomonas > Pseudomonas sp. NPDC087639. Next base: position 12,667 of record NZ_JBIUWI010000033.1, read on the forward strand.
CCGAACTCTTCACCCAATACCGCAATGATGAAGTCGGTGTGGCTTTCCGGCAGGAAGTCCAGATGCGACTGGGTGCCGAGCAGCCAGCCCTTGCCGAAGACGCCCCCGGAACCGATCGCAGCTTTCGACTGAATGATGTTCCAGCCTGTACCGAGCGGATCGCTTTCCGGGTCGAGGAACGTCAGGATCCGTTGCTTCTGGTAGTCGTGCATGATGAAAAACCACATCGCCACCGACACAGGGATTGCAGCGGCCAGCACGCTGAGGATCCAGCGCCAGCGCAGCCCGCCCATGAACAGTACGAACGCCCCGCCGGCCAGAATCAGCAGCGAGGTGCCGAGGTCCGGCTGGCGCACGATCAGAACGAACGGCACACCGATCAGCATCAGGCTGATGCCAACGTGCTTGAGCTGTGGCGGCAAGGTGCGTTTGGACAGATACCAGGCGATGGTCGCCGGCATCAGGATCTTCATGAATTCCGAAGGCTGGAAGCGGATCACCCCGGGAATGTTGATCCAGCGTGTGGCGCCCATCGCGTTGTGGCCCATGATGTCCACCACCAGCAGCAACACCACGCCGATCACGTAGCCGAGCGGCACCCAACGGGCCATGAAGCGCGGTTCAAACTGGGCGATGACGATCATCGACACCAGACCGATGCCGAACGAAGTGGCCTGTTTGGCCAGCAAATCCCAGCTCTTGCCGCTGGCCGAATACAACACGAACAGGCTGCCGGCGGCGAGGATCAGCAGCAGGATCAGCAACGGGCCATCGATATGCAGTCTTTGTAGCAGCGTCGCGCGGCGACGCATCACATCCTCACTGGAGAGCATGCGATCAAAGTTATTCATCACGGGCCGTAGCCTCCGCACTGATTGGGCTGGCGTATTCGGCCTTCAAACGTCCGTCCTGATCGAGCAGCCAGGCGTCCATCACCTGACGAACTACCGGGGCGGCGACGCCGGAACCGGACTCCCCGTTCTCGACCATCACAGACACGACAATGCGCGGATCATCGGCCGGGGCGAAACCGACGAACAAAGCGTGGTCGCGATGGCGCTCCTGAACCTTGGAACGGTCGTACTTCTCGCCCTGTTTGATCGCCACCACCTGGGCAGTACCCGACTTGCCGGCGATCCGGTATTGCGCGCCGATGGCCGCTTTTCGCGCGGTACCCCGGGCGCCATGCATGACCTGTTGCATGCCGTGGTTGACCTTGGTCCAGTCCGACGGATCACGCAGAATGATGTTCGGCATCGGGTTTTCGTCCACCGGCTTCACCCCTTCCAGCGATTTGGCCAGGTGCGGTCGGTTCCACACGCCTTTGTTCGCCACCAGCGCCGTGGCCTGAGCCAGCTGCAGCGGGGTCGACTGCATGTAGCCCTGGCCGATCCCGAGGATGAGGGTTTCGCCCGGGAACCAGGCCTGCTTGCGGGTCGCTCGTTTCCATTCACGGGACGGCATCAGGCCCGGGGATTCTTCGAACATGTCCAGCGAGACCTTCTGGCCGATGCCGAACTTGTTCATGTAAGCCGACAACCGATCAATGCCGAGCTTGTGCGCCAGATCATAGAAGTAGGTGTCGTTGGAACGCATGATCGCCGTGTCGAGGTCGACGAAGCCGTCACCGGTGCGGTTCCAGTTGCGGTATTTGTGGTCGTAGTTGGGCAGCATGTAGTAGCCCGGGTCGAACACCCGGCTGGACGCCGTCACCACGCCCGAATCGAGACCGGCAATCGCCACCGCCGGTTTGATCGTCGAACCCGGTGGGTACAGACCGCGCAACACGCGGTTAAACAGTGGCCGGTCAATGGAGTCACGCAACTCGGCGTAGGCCTTGAAGCTGATCCCGGTGACGAAAAGGTTCGGATCGAAGCTCGGCTGACTGACCATCGCCAGCACTTCGCCGGTCTTTGGATCAAGCGCCACCACCGCGCCACGGCGCCCGCCCAGCGCGGCTTCGGCAGCTTCCTGCAACTTGATGTCCAGGCTCAGGACGATGTCCTTGCCGGGAATCGGATCGGTTCGCTTGAGCACGCGCAAGACGCGGCCACGGGCATTGGTCTCGACTTCTTCGTAACCCACCTGCCCGTGCAGTTCCGGTTCGTAGAAACGTTCAATACCGGTTTTGCCGATGTGGTGGGTGCCGCTGTAGTTGACCGGATCGAGGGTTTTCAGCTCTTTCTCGTTGATCCGCCCCATGTAACCCACCGAGTGCGCAAAGTGCGCGCCCTGCGGGTAGTGGCGAACCAGTTGCGCGACCACTTCAACACCCGGTAGACGGAACTGGTTCACCGCGATACGAGCGATCTGCTCTTCGGTCAGCTCGAACAGGATCGGCACTGGCTCGAACGGCCGGCGCCCCTGACGCATGCGCTTCTCGAAGATCACCCGGTCTTCGGGCGTCAGCTCCAGCACTTCGACGATGACGTCGAGCACTTGCTGCCAGTCGCCGGAGCGCTCACGGGTCATGCTCAGGCTGAAGCTGGGACGGTTGTCCGCCACCACTACGCCGTTGCGGTCGAAAATCAGCCCGCGCGTCGGCGGAATCGGCTGCACATGTACGCGGTTGTTTTCCGACAGGGTCGAGTGATACTCGTACTGGATCACCTGCAGGAAATACAGCCGCGCGATCAGCACGCCAATCAGCATCACGATCACAATGGCCCCGAACACGACGCGGCTACGCACCAGGCGTGCGTCCTTTTCGTGGTCCTTGATGCGGATCGGCTGAGACATGTGGGCAGGCTTACTTGTGGTAAGGGTGACCGGACAGCACGGTCCAGGCACGGTACAACTGTTCGCCGATCAGAATCCGCACCAGCGGGTGCGGCAGCGTCAACGGTGACAACGACCAACGCTGATCAGCGCGGGCACAGACTTCCGGCGCCAGCCCTTCCGGGCCACCGACCATGAAATTGACCGTGCGTGAATCCAGGCGCCAGCGGTCGAGTTCGACCGCCAGTTGCTCGGTGCTCCAGGGTTTGCCGTGGACTTCCAGCGTGACGATCCGCTCGTTCGGCCCGACCTTGGCCAGCATGGCTTCGCCTTCCTGGCGGATGAAACGGGCCACGTCGGCATTCTTGCCACGGGTATTGAGCGGTATTTCCACCAGTTCCAGCGCCAGCTCGGACGGAAGACGCTTGGCATATTCATGCCAGCCTTCTTCCACCCATTTGGGCATGCGTGAACCGACGGCGATCAGTCGCAGTCGCACAGCAATCCCTTACAGCTGGTCTTTGTTGAGCTTGGTGAAATGCTCGTGGGTGTTTTCCGGGCTGTGGTGGGCAGCGCTGGCCGAACGGCTTTGCTCGGCACCGGCCCACAGGCGTTCCAGGTCATAGAACTGGCGAGCCGAGGCGGTCATCATGTGCACGATGACATCGTCCATATCCAGCAGCACCCAGTCGCTGTCGCCCTTGCCTTCTTCACCCAGTGGCTTGACGCCTTGGGCTTTGACGGCTTCGCGAACCTTGTCGAGCATCGCGCCGATCTGACGGTTGGACGTACCGGTGGCGATGATCATGTAGTCGGTGATGCTCTGCTTCTCGCGCACATCGATGATCTGGATGTCTTGCGCCTTGACGTCTTCCAGGGCTGCAACGGCAACCTTGACCAGCTCGTCGCCCTTCAGCGGCTCGTTGGAGCTGGCCACTTCTGGCAGCGGAGCGCTTTTGAATGTGCCTTTGCGCTTAACTTTCTTTACGTTGTCAGTCATATAAAACTCGTTTTGCTCATGTATTCGGCGCCTCGTCACACGTAGATCGTGTTACTTGAGCACGCCTTGTTCAATTCGACGCACGGTACAGACCGTGCGCATCGATGTAGGCCAGGACCGCGTCGGGCACCAGGAAACGTACCGACTTACCGCTGGCCAGCAGTTGACGGATCTGGGTGGCGGAGACCGCGAGCG
>NZ_JBIUWI010000033.1:16589-60772 GCF_044743385.1 Pseudomonas sp. NPDC087639
AGGCATCCGGCGGTTCGCTGTCGGCGTCCGGGCGCTGTAGCACCAGGATGTGGCAATGCTGGAGCAACTCTTCCCAGCGGTGCCAAGTGGGCAGGCCGCAAAATGCGTCCCAGCCCAAAAGCAGAAAAACCTGGGTCTCGGCGGCCATTTCGGCACGCATCAACTCCAGGGTATCAATAGTGTAAGACGGTTTGTCCCGCTGCAATTCGCGGGCGTCTACCACCAGCGGCGGCACTCCGGCCACCGCGCACTCCACCATCGCCAACCGATCCTGCGCCGACACCTGCGGCGTATCGCGGTGTGGCGGTCGCGCGCTGGGCGTCAGGCGCAGTTCATCCAGTGCCAGCGCTTCGGCCACTTCCAGGCCTCCGCGCAAATGGCCGATGTGCACCGGGTCGAACGTTCCGCCCAGGATGCCGATGCGTCGTGGGCGGGACTCGCTGCCGGGCTGCGGCGCTGTCAGGTCGAGGTCGGTCAAGTCAGACCGTCGCCTGGCCGCGCAACTGGCCATCACCGACCACGATGTACTTCTCGCAGGTCAGTCCTTCGAGGCCCACCGGGCCGCGGGCGTGCAGCTTATCAGTAGAAATGCCGATCTCGGCACCCAATCCGTATTCAAATCCATCGGCGAAGCAGGTCGGGGTGTTGATCATCACCGACGCCGAGTCGACTTCCGCTACGAACCGGCGGGTGTCGGCGAGGTTTTCGCTGACGATCGAGTCGGTGTGGTGGGAGCCGTAATGGTTGATGTGCTCAATAGCCTGATCCAGACCGTCGACCACGCGGATCGACAGGATCGGCGCCAGATACTCGGTGTTCCAGTCGTCTTCGCTGGCCGCGACGGCTTCGATGATTGCCCGGGTGCGCTCGCAACCACGCAGCTCGACGCCTTTTTCGCGGAACTGGGCTGCCATCGACGGCAGGAAATCCTTCGCAACCGTTTGATCGACCAGCAAGGTCTCCATCGCACCGCAGATGCCATAACGGTAAGTCTTGGCATTGAAGGCGATACGCTGGGCCTTCGGGAGGTCGGCGTGCTCACTGACATAAACGTGGCAGATGCCGTCCAGATGCTTGATCACCGGCACGCGGGCATCACGGCTGATACGTTCGATCAGGCCACGGCCACCGCGCGGCACGATCACATCGACGTACTCGGGCATGGTGATCATCGCGCCAACGGCGGCGCGGTCGGTGGTTTCGACAACTTGCACCACGGCTGCTGGCAACTCGGCCTCGGCCAGACCGCGCTGAATGCACGCGGCAATCGCCCGGTTGGAATGAATCGCCTCGGAACCGCCGCGCAGGATGGTCGCGTTGCCGGATTTCAGGCAAAGGCTGGCGGCGTCGATGGTCACGTTGGGCCGGGACTCGTAAATGATCCCGATCACGCCCAGCGGTACGCGCATCTTGCCGACCTGAATCCCCGACGGGCGGAAGCTCATGTCACGGATGGAGCCGACCGGATCCGGCAGCGCCGCGACCTGGCGCAGGCCGACGATCATGCCGTCGATACGCGCCGGAGTCAGTTCCAGACGTTCAAGCAACGCAGGCTCCAGACCATTGGCGCGACCGACAGCCAGATCCCGTTCGTTGGCTACCGCCAGCTCCGTGCGAGCGGCGTCCAAGGCATTGGCAGCAGCCTGCAAGGCGCGGTTTTTCTGCGCGGTGCTGGCACGGCCAATGACCCGGGAAGCTTCGCGGGCGGCGCGACCCAATCGGGTCATGTAGTCAAGAACGGACTCAGTCATGGTCTGCTGGGGTCTTGGCAAAGAGGAAAGCGGCAGATTATAGCTGTCGCGTCCCGGGACTAACAGCGGTGACGGGCGGATGGTCGAAATGGACTACAAATTGCCGATGTTCAGCCGGGATTAAGCCTCAAATTGTTATCATCTCGACCTCATTCAGCCTGGATAAACCTTGCCTGCCATGTCCAACCTCACCGTTCGCACCCGTGACGAGCGCCTGCCACTGGGACTTCCGGACGCTTTTTTCGACCGTGACGCCCAAGTGTTAGCGCAGGATCTGCTGGGCAAAGTCATCCGCCACCGGGTCGGCGATTTGTGGCTCAGCGCCCGAATCATCGAAACCGAAGCCTATTACTGCGCGGAAAAAGGCAGCCACGCGTCCCTTGGCTACACAGAAAAGCGTAAGGCTTTGTTTCTGGATGGCGGCCACATCTATATGTATTACGCCCGTGGCGGCGATTCGCTGAACTTCAGCGCGCAAGGGCCGGGCAATGCGGTGTTGATCAAATCCGCCTATCCGTGGGTTGATGAGATCAGCGGCCCGGACAGTCTGGCGCAAATGCTGCTGAACAACCCTGATGCTCAAGGTCGCCCGCGCCCGCCGCAGAAGCTCTGCGCCGGCCAGACCTTGCTCTGCAAGGCGCTGGGACTGAAAGTGCCGGTGTGGGACGCCAAGCGCTTCGATCATGACCTTTTGCTGGTGGAAGAGGCCGGACCTGCGCCCTCGCACATCATTCAAACCACCCGCCTGGGCATCCCCCACGGCCGGGACGAACACCTGATGTACCGCTTCGTCGACGCCGCTTATGCGCAATGGTGTACGCGGAACCCGCTGCGCCGGGGCCAGGTCGAAGGTCGCGATTATTTTCTGCTGTGAACACACCCTTACGGGGTGATCAATGAAATGGAGTGGTTTGTATGGGCCCATGGCTCGATAGCGTTACCGGCTGGCTGGCGGCCAACCCTCAGTGGCTGGCCGTGGCGGTGTTCATTGTTGCCCTTGTCGAATGCCTGGCGATTGCCGGACTGATTGTGCCCGGCACCGTGTTGCTGTTTGCCGTGGCGGTGCTGGCCGGCAGCGGCGCGCTGTCGTTGAGTGAAACCCTGTTGCTGGGTTTTCTCGGCGGCATCCTCGGCGATTTGATCTCGTACTTCCTCGGTCGCCACTTTCACCAGAACATCCGAAGACTGCCGGGCCTGCGCCATCATCCGGAATGGATGGCCGGCGCCGAAAGCTATTTCCAGCGCTACGGCATTGCCAGTCTGTTGGTCGGACGCTTCATCGGCCCGCTACGCCCGATGCTGCCGATGGTTGCCGGCATGTGCGACATGCCCTTCCCGCGCTTTGCCGCCGTCAGCCTGCTCGCCGCCGCTGGTTGGAGTCTGGCCTATCTGTTGCCGGGCTGGGCCACGGGTGCCGCCTTCCGCCTGCCGTTGCCGGAAGGTTTCTGGCCGGAGGCGGGGATCGTTGCTGGCAGCATCGCGGTAATGGTCGGCCTGAGTGTGAACAGCAGCATGCGCCGCCACCGCCGCGCGACTATCTGGATCAGCAGCATGAGCTTGCTGATCCTGATTGGTCTGTTTATCGGATACCCGTACCTGACGGCACTCGACCAAGGCGTGATGACGCTAGTGCAAGAACATCGCCAACCCGTGCTGGATGAAATCGCGGTCACGCTGACCCTGATCGGCGAGTTCCGCAACATGCTGCTGTTCAGCATCCTCCTGACCGGCCTGCTGTTGCTGTGCCGGCAGTGGCGTCACGCGGTTTTCGCCGGCGGCACCCTCCTCGTCACCGCGCTGGCGAACACGGGGACCAAACTGTTTTTCGCCCGGGTCCGCCCGGAAGTACTGACCGATCCGATCACCAGCTACAGCATGCCCAGCGGCCATGCCTCGGGGTCGTTCGCGCTGTTTCTGACTCTGGCTGTACTTGCCGGACGCGGGCAACCGCCACGCATGCGCCTGACGTGGCTGCTGGTCGGCTGTATTCCGGCCCTGTCCATTGCCCTGTCGCGGGTTTATCTGGGGGCGCACTGGCCGACCGATGTGCTGGCCGGCGCGATGCTGGCATCGGGCGTATGCGCTGCGGCCCTGTGGCTGAGTCAGCGCCAGACACCGCTCAATGCCATGCCCTTCAAAGTCTGGTGGCTGATCCTGCCGGCGCTGGTGGTGCTGTTCAGCTTCTTCGTCTTTCGCCACCTGCCTCACACGCTGCTGCGTTACGCCTACTAGATTCGGCTGCCCTTCCCTTCCCACGCCACTCTTTGAGGACTATTCCGACAAGAGTGGCGCTCCCGCCCTACGTCTGTTTTTTACCTCGCGGTAATTATTCCCAACTTAAAAACACCAACAACTTACACAACACCCAAATAATTAACTTAAGTTACATATTTAATTGCACCACCACAAACTCTCGCCTATCACTGCTCGAAAAATCATTTACATTCAACCCGCACCACCCTCATCAACATTCAATTCATCAAGTTAAATACAAACGCCAACATTCAGCGTCATTGAATAAATATGTCCAATACAAAATCACGACATTCAAATACCCATAAATGCTATCGACACAGAGCAATCCATGAGTCCAAAAATAACGCGCAAACCGCCCACGCCGACAACACAAACAACTGAACCTAATACTTCTTTGCCGCGACAAACCGACGCCACATCGACACGAATGCCCGGGGCTGTCGACAACCCGTTTACGATCACCCCGAATCAACCACCCGCTCCCCACTCAGCAACCGATCACACCCGGCACCCTGCGGTGCAGGTCACCGAAATGCCGACGCGCACTCCCGTGGACCGCGCGAGCGAAACCTCTATCGATAAATACTGGTTCCCCGACAGTTTTCTGCGGGGCATGCAGGAAGCGGACGCTGACGGCTGGCGTTTTATCGTCGGGCGCAGATTCGTCGACGTCGAATATGAGGGTGCCCTGTGTACCGCTCACGCCGACTACGATGCAAACCTCAACGTCTATCGGTTGAAGACGCTGAAAGACCGGCATGCGCTCGGCCCGATCATCTATAAAAACGATGGCCGGCCAACCTGGCGCCTGACCCTCAACGAAAGCCAAAGGCCCGCTGTCAGCCCTGCACCACAGAACGTCAGCGACGCCGCACCCAAGCGGCCCAATACCTCCGTGGGCGAACAAGCTGATCACCCCCCCGCCGTTAAAAAGCCTCGCCCGGCCGAAGAGCCGATGTTCATCGACCCCAACCGTTACAGTCCTTCGCACCGTTCTCCGGACACCCAGGGTTATTACGAACTCAAGCCAAGGCTTGGGATGAAGGAAACGGACACATTGTTTGCCTTCAAGGATCAATACGCTCGATGGATTCAGGTCGACCCGCCCAGCGCAGGCTTCGGTTCGCATCCCACACATTTGACGCAATGGACCGATCAGGAGATTTGGGAGGCCTTCGCGATTCAAGGCCAGGACATAGAGCGCTTTCGTCTTCAGGCTCAAGCGTCCGGTAAACCACCGCAATGGGCCACCCCCCGGGAAACAGGAAATCCGCTCGATGTATTGATGCGTGACTCCCTGCGCTGGCTGCATCCGTCCATGACCGCGAAGGAACGCGAGACGTTCTTGCAAACTTACAACCTGTTACCGAGCCAACTGACCCGACTGCAACAACACATGAAGACAGCGCTGACGATGCCGGAGTGGGCAACGGTGCATAAGCGCCTGATGGAAGAGGTCGACAACCCGCACCGGCTCGACCAATACAGCCTGGATGCAATCCAGGAATTGAATCTCAAACGTGAGGCCCGGCATGACTGGTACGACCCGGAAAGCAGCCTGACCGTTGAATTGCGCGAAGCCCTGCTGGCCAAAATGGGTTATCGGCGCAACGCGCAAAACTGCCTTTATCGAACCGATATTCCGGCGCTGTTCAGGGGCGATGAACGCACCCCGTTCGAGCTGGCAAAAGACGACGCCATGCTGCCCCGTTATGCCCACAGACGCGGTGCCACCACGCACAAACCGATGAGCGCCACGTTCAGCCTCAAGGAGGGGCAAATGTACGCCAGCGCGCCAGACCCCGAGTATCTGCGCTTCAACAGCCAAACCAACAAATATCCCGGCAGGGCTGCTGACGATTCGCCCCCGAACAGCGATGCCAGCGACGGCAGCGATAGCGACAGCAGCACCTCCTCTGCATGGTCCGACCCTGGGAGCCCAGTCGCGATGGATCGCGAACGCAACTACGAACGGATTCGAGAACGCCAGACGGAGATGTTTCTGTATGTCCTGGACACCCGCCAACTGGAAGTGGTCCCGCATGAACAAAACCATATGTTCAATTCATCCGCCCGGGACAACCCAGACACCTGGTTTCCCTCCGATGACCATGAAGGCCTGATTTCCGTGACTCAAAAGGGTCTGGACGCTGACCGGATCTGGTTGCTGGATTCCACGCTGACAAAAGCAGCGAAAGTGCACGACATCCACGACCAGGCCGGTGCTGACGCTGACCGTATTGAAGCGGTGACTCACGCAGGGCGCTCCAACCGATATGAATACGATCGGTTGATCGATGCCGTGGAAGCAGCGGGCAAACCCATACTTAAACTTTCCGGTAATAAAAACGAGTTTGGGGATGACATAACCTGGCCTGAATAAAAACGATTAAGTGCATTTGGTTACACCCAGTTTTATTGTTCAGACAACACAACTCGGCAATCAGCAAACCGGTACGGACACCGGGGCGCAATCACGCTTATTTTCAAAGGATTGAATCGTGTCAAAACTTATTGAACCGGCTATTACAGTTTCAACCGACAACATCATTCAGGTAACGCAGATCAGCACTTCGGCCAACATCCACGCGCCGCAGCCAGGAAGAGTCGAATTAGCATCCGATACATCGACTTCGACAGCGGACGCCGCGCCCGCGGTTGACACTTCCCGACATACGCTTAAATCCCTCGACAAACATTTCGGGCCTTTGCGCATTGGCGAAATCTGGGTCACTCGCGTGGAACTCAACGCGTTGGGCGCCACCGTCAACGGTCAGGCCTTAAGCCCGTCGAGCGCCAATATGAAAACATCGGATCAGGCCTTTCTGAACGCGCTGAACTTTGATTCGGCGACCGTCGACACCCGCCTGAAGCACGCAGACATCTCCGACAGCGGTGTCGTGGCCACCCTCTTCTTTGAAATTGCCTGCAAGCGCTCGGTCGATGCGCCCCCCTTGTTCGTCAGCGCCAAACCGTTGCCCCCCGGCAGCGGGATGGATCGTCTCAACCAACTGAGCAACGCCGCGCAAAAACTGGATATTCATCGGGTCGACTCCCTCGACGACGCACCGGGCTGGATAAGCAGATCCAAAAGTTACCTGATGAGCGGTGCCGGCGTAGGGCTGCAAGCGTTCGGCATTTACAGCGGTTACAGGGGGATGATGGACGCGATAAAGCAAGGCGACTCGCTGGAGGCGGCATATCAGGGCGGATCGATCGCCGCCGAAGTCGGCTCGCTGATTATCGAGCGAGGCCTGACCAAAACCGGCGAAACGATGCTCAGAAACGGCTCGCAGGCCTTTGGCCGATTCCCGCTGACGTCGGCAGGCAAATTCCTGAGTCGGGGCGCCGGCCTGTTTGCCAGTGCGATCACCCTGCCGTTCGACATCAATGATGCCGTCAAGTCTTTCAATGCTGGCGCAGCGACCAGCGGCAAGGAGGCTCAGGATCACTATGTCAGCGGTGGCCTGAGCGTAGCGGGCGCCGGTATCAGTCTGGCGCTGGGCGTGGCGGCACTGGCCGGTTTCGGCAGTGTCGCCGGCCCACTGGGACTTGCTGCGGCGGCCATTCTTATCCTCGGCTCGATGATCTACCAGGCCGCCCGCGTCGTGGACGACATTGACGACTACATCGAACTGAGCACTCACGAACGCATACGCTCCGGCTGGTTCGCCTTCACCGGGAAGGAACTGGATAAAGAAGTGCTGGATCGCTTCAAAATCTCCAAAGCCTTCAGCGATCACACCAAGCAACTGGAGAGTTCGGCAAAAACCTTGCTGGAGGGTGCGTACAAAAATTTTGTGGAATATGTGGTGAACGGCAGTTTCAGCGTTGAACTCAAGCCTTTGAAAGTCTGGCGTCATGAGTGGAACGAGCATGCCGGGGAGTCAGCGTTCAAGCTCGACAGTGAACCTGTCATCGTCGGCGGCGATGACATCATCGATGCACGCGACGGCATACCGCCAAGCCTCAAGGGCAGCGTCAAAGGCGCGCCCGGCGATGACAAAGGGGTGCTTTGGCGAATCGATGACGGTAACGATCAAGTCGTTGGCGTCAAGGACAAGCCCAATCTCTTCAGTTATCGGGAGGGGCCAAAAAACCTGACGGGCGGCGATAAAGCCGATGAGTTTTACTTTGAGACCACCGAGAACGTACTCAACCAGGTGACAGCCCCAGCGCTTGCCAGCACGCTTGATGGCGGCAAAGGTTCCGACACCCTGGCCTTCGAAGGCCGCCGCCCTTTCACGGATACCCGCCACATCGGTTACGACATCAATCTGCACAGCGGAAAGTTGGCGTTGCGCAGCCACACACCCGCTACGGAAGCGGTCGAGCTGGCGCAGATCCAGGCCATCGAAAATATCTCGACATTGCCAAACGGCGTCAGCCGGGTCACTGGGGACGATCATGCCAATCGAATTTCGGCCAATGGCAACGATCACATCGCGACCGGTGCGGGCGATGACACCATCGCCATCCGCGGCGCGGATTGCCGTGTCGATGGCGGCCCCGGCCAGGATCGCTACTACATCGCCGATACCTCGGCTTTGGTCACGCTTATCGAAGATGGCCAACAATCGAGCACCATCGAGTTCGGTTGGCCCATCGAAAGGATTCAACGCTGGCAAATCGTCGGCACCTCGTTGATCGTCAACTCTTTGCGCGGCAAGGACGGTGAAGATCCCGAGCATGTCCTGACCCTCGAAAATGTCTACCAGTGGGTCGAAGGTCAGCGTCACCTGAAAAATGACCAACTGCTGTTCAAAACCCAGGACGGCTACGAGCTGGTGCTTCTCCTGCCCCCACAGATAAATGGATCTGACGATCCAGATGTTGAAGTCGTGATCAGCGTAATGGGCAAACCGTCCGTCAGCCCCGAGATCATCAATGGCGGCACGGCTCCGCTCACCACGCAGGGATCGAAACGGCACTTTGTGGCACGGACCAACCGTCGGGTGGAGTTTGTTGCCCGCAGCGATCTGGCCGAAACATCCCGTGTCATCTTCCTTGACTTCAAGGGCGCTGAAATTGCCGACGTCATCGTCAATTACCAGGTCGAAAAGCGCGATGGCGTATCGGGTAACGCCCACTTGATCTACCGCAACATCGACATTTCGTTGCTGCTTGCCTCGAAGATCGTGACGTTCAAAGGCGTCATCCAGGTCGCCCCACAAGCCAACGGCTACAGCGGTCGAAACAGCCTGAAGGTCACGACTCCGCGCCTGGCCCAAGACATTGTTCTGATCATGCAGGACGGTATCTCGTATCGACTGCAAATGCCCGACATGCCGTATTTGTCAGACGCCAATGAACCCGGCGACAAGATCCGCAGCGCACGAAGCTGCCTGAAGTTTCGTAACGGAAACTATCTGTTTTCCAGCCCCAAAGTCGCGCGCAACATTGCGCTGCCCGCCAAGCCCAGCCGGGTTGATATCGAGGCGACCTCGCACAACGGTATCTATGTACTGAAGGGCGAAAGCTCGACTTACGATATCTACCTTACGAGCAACACAATCATTCACCTGACGACCCCAGGTGCCACGGCAAAAATTGCCGATGCCTCAACCTGGAGCCTCTACACCGGGCAAATGACTGAAGTGATCACCCGCAACGATATTCAACTCGAAGGCCAACGCTTGAATGTTGGCAGCGCATTGATCGAGCTGCCGAGCATAGAAGATGACGCACCGGTCGAGTCTGTCAGCGTGGTGACCCGCTCCGGCAACATCTATGAGGTGGCATTTCTGTTTGAGTTGCTGCAGCTGTACCTGATCAATGCGCAGAGCTACTCCAGCGTCAATGCCCTCCTGGCCGACATGCGCCTGCACAAGCAGCGCAATGAGCTGGCGGCTCGAGTCATTGTCCAGAACATTGGCGTGGTACCGAAAATGGACGGCACGGTGTATTACAACTCGACAAAAGACTACTGGGGAATCGACCAGCAACCGACGTACCGGATCAAACCCGAAGACCTGGTTATCGCATCGGCCAACATTTCTTGATCCTGACTGAACCCGCTTAACGTCAGGCGCCCGGTGTGATGTTCATCGTCACACCGGTGCCAGTCTCAATCAGCCGACGGATCGGCTGACTTACCCACATGGAGTCACCCTTAATGCGCAACAAACCCAAAGCCACTCGACAATCGACCACGGGCGATACATCCGGCATCTCGACGCCCCGCTCAACCACGCCGGACAACGGGTCGGACGATCTGAGTTTCAACCTGCCCGGTCGAATCAGGCCGGACGGCTCAAGCGAGACCACGTCAGGCGTGAGAGTCGAAACAACAACGGGAGGAACACTGCACCCGGAGCCTGCCGTCACGGTATCGCCGATAGCGGATATCGCCACGACGCAGCGCACCACCACAACCTCTCCACTGGAACGCTATGTACAACATCCCGGGAGCGAATTATCCGCACCCGATGCGGCCGGACTGAGGTTGTACAAGAACAAAAAGTTTTTGGACGTTGCAGACGAGACGCCAGAAAGCGGCATACAAACGGTGATGGTGGAGTTCGATGAGGCGATGAAGGCCTATCGGGCAAAGCTGCCTGCAGAACGCAAGCCTTCCGGGCCACCGCTTTATCGTATCGCCGAAAGCAACACCTGGAGTTTGCAAAAGCCGATCGAGTACTACGACTACCCTCGGTACACCTCGTCTTATGCTCCGGATACCCGAGGCTACTATGCCGTTCACGAAAAAGTTACATGGCCCAATGAGATCGCCGGTTTACCACCTCATAGTTACGAGAACAGAGATGTCGGTTTCGCCGTCAAGGATGAACGTGACAGGTTGATCCGGGTCGACCCACTTATGGCTCGCGGAGATACCTCCTTGCCGTTGAAACTTGCGCATTGGACTGATGGCGATATCTGGAACGTGTACCGCCTGCGGGAGACGGAGGCATTGGTCTTCCGTAGCGAGGCAGACGCTCATGGTCGGGCACCTGACTGGGCCAGACGTTTCGATGAGCCGAACATCCACAAGTACCTGACCGACTCTTTGCGATGGTCTCATCCGCAAAAATCCCTGACCGAACGCGCAGATATCTTGCGAACCTACAATTTAAGCATCGCTCAACAGAATCGCCTGCGAGCGGATATGGAAGACGGCGTATTCCCCGAATGGGCCGAACAGCACAAGCGATTGACCCAGAGCAATGACGATCAGCGATTCAAGCAAATCGCTGAAGAACTGGAGCCGTACATTCTCAGACTGAGAAATGAGGGCGAGCGTCTGCGCGACTCATTACCCGACGTTGAAGAGCGATATGAAAGCGAGTTTCTTAACCGCTATCTGGAACATGCAGGTTACAAACGCAATGTACACGGCTTCATATACCGAACCGACATCCCTGCCATGTTCCGGGCCGATCTGCGCACGCCTTTTGAACTGGCTCGGGACGAACGCCTGGTGAAATTACGAGGCAACCCGTCCGACTCCACGACCAAACGGGCGTTCAGTGCGACATTTAGTCTGGCCGATGGCTTGAACTACATGGGATTTAACTACTATTCCAATCCACGGCACTACAACAGCCAGGCCAACCGGTATCCAGGGCATTTGAGTGACAGCGATTCGTCTAGCGGACGTCGACATAGCACGGATGGGGAATCTGATACGTCGTTTGAGATGGACGACTCGCGAGACTATCCATTACTGCGGCGCGAACAGAAACTTGGCTTCCTTTATGTCATCGACACCCGCGGCATCGAGGTGGTCCCTCAAGCGGAAAACATTTATCTGAACAACATGCATTTTCTCGGGGACACACTGGAAGGCCGGATATCAATGCCTACGCGAGGTATCAGCGCCGAGAGGATCTGGCTGGTGCAATCGGACTTAAAACGGGCTGCCCGGGTTGAAGATATCTTTCGTGAAGCCGACGAAGACGCCGATGGAATCGAAAAAGCAACCTGGGCAGGCACTGACGCCAGCGCTATGTGGCGCTACGGCTACACCCCTTACGACGAGTTGATCAATCGAGTTGCCGATACCGGGGGAGTGATACTGGATTTACAAAAAGGCGAACATACATTTGCCAATGACATTGTGTGGCCCGTCCCCGAACATTACAGACCGTGACCCGCCACAACCCCTTTAAGACTTGAATCACGCCATTCATTTCACAAATGAATGGCGTCTGACATCAAGCTCATCTGAGCGATAATTTCGTCCCCTCCATCATCCAAAAACGCCCATTCATCTTCATAAACAGTCATGATTTTCCTTATCATTATTCAAGTTACCCGCGTCCTGCGGACAACTTGAAGTTATGCCAAAGAAAAAAATCAAAACAAGGCTGGCAAGCGCCCCGAGTTAATTCAAAGTAAAACTAGGCGAACAGTTCGCCCTGCAATTCGTCGAGCAATGCCTGAATGGCATCGAGACGCTGCTGCGGGTCATCGAGCTGCAAAAGGTCGATCTTGTCTTCTTCAGCGAATGGCAGCAGATAAGCCAACTGATTCGCCAACGATTGCTGGCCGAGCGCATCAGTGCCCATGTTCAGCGCCTCGACCATCGGATGCTCGGCGAGCGCCTTGAGCAGCGCCACCAGGTCGGCGTCTTCGTCCTGCAACGGCTGCTCGGGCTCATCGTCCAGCCAGTCGACGTCGGCGAGCATCAACTGGTCGCGCTGCACTTCCGTGCGCAGCACATTGAAGCGCCGGCCGCCCTGCACGCGAATACCGAGCAGTCCGTTGTCCTGTTGCTGGAAATCGGTGATACGCGCTTCGCAGCCGACCAGGGCAAAACCCTCAGGGGCGACGCCGACTTCATGGCCGTCGAGGATGCACACCACGCCAAAGCCGCCGCCCTGTTTCATACAGCGGCCGATCATGTCCAGATACCGCGCCTCGAAGATCTGCAAGTCGAGGTTGCAGCCGGGAAACAGCACCGTGTTCAGCGGGAAAAGCGGCAGACTCATAGTCATTTCCTTACACCACCATCGACACCGCCAACGGCAGGAACACCGCCGTGGCTACGCCCATCAGACTCATCGCCAGCGCCGCGAAGGCGCCGCACTCCTCACTTTCCTGCATCGCCACCGCCGTGCCGACCGCGTGGGCGGTCATGCCCAGCGCCATGCCGCGCGCTTCGGGACTGTGCACGCCGAGACGGGTCAACAGCGTCGGGCCGAAGATCGCACCAATCACCCCGGTGATCAGCACGAAAACCGCCGCAAGCGCCGCGACGCCACCGATCTGTTCGGCCACCAGCATGGCGATCGGCGAAGTCACCGATTTCGGCGCCATGGTCATCAAAATCATGTGATCGGCACCGAACCACCAGCCCAGCGCCACGCCCATGCCGGTGGCGACCACTCCGCCTATCACCAGCGTAGTAAAAATCGGCCAAAACAATTGGCGAATACGCCGCAAGTTCAAATATAGCGGCACCGCCAAGGCGACGGTCGCCGGGCCGAGCAGGATGCTGAGGATCTCGGTGCTCTTGCGGTACTCGGCGTACGTCAGGCCGCAGCCGACCAGCACGCCAATCACCAACAGCATGGAGACCAGCACCGGTTGCAGAAAGATCCAGCGGGTTTTCTCGAACGCGGCCAGCACCAACTGATAAGCGCCGAGGGTGATACCGATGCCGAACAGCGGATGGTGAATCACCGACGTCCAGGCGCCGTGCCAATCGAAGAGCATCAGGATTCCTCCGACGGTGGCGCGTGACGCTTGACCAGGCGCTGCATCAGCACGCCGGCGAAGGCCATCGACAGAATCAGCGACACCACGAGGGCGCCGACAATCGCCCAGAAATCGGCGGCAATAGCCGTGGCATAAACCATCACGCCCACCGCCGGTGGCACCAGCAGCAACGGCAGATAGCGCAGCAAGCTACTGGCCGCCTGGTTCAACGGCTCGCCGACTTCGCCGCGAATGATCAGGAACACCAGCAACAACAGCAGGCCGATGATCGGCCCCGGCAGCACTGGCAATAGCAAATGATTGAGCGCAGTGCCGAGCAATTGAAACAGCACCAGCATGGTCAGGCCACGTAGCAACATCCGACATCTCCGTCTTACTTTTCACCCTGCAAGTGGACGGCATTATAAGCACGCCTGCGCTATGGATCGGCATTCGCCAAAAGCATGGTCGGTTGACCGGAGCAATTCGCCATGATGATCTACAGTGGTTCGCAGGGCGGTCATATCCCCCACCTGAAAAACTATAAAACCGATGAACCCAAGGAGAGTCTCAATGCCCTATGTTCCAGTTGCAGAGCTCAAAGATTATGTCGGCAAGGAACTCGGACGTTCCGAATGGCTCACCATCGATCAGGAACGCATCAACCTGTTCGCCGAAGCCACCGGTGATTATCAGTTCATTCATGTCGACCCGGTCAAAGCCGCGCAAACGCCATTTGGCAGCACCATTGCCCACGGTTTCCTGTCGTTGTCGCTGATCCCCAAATTGATGGAAGACATCCTGATCCTGCCGCAAGGCGTGAAGATGGTCGTCAACTACGGCCTCGACAGCGTGCGTTTCATCCAGCCGGTGAAGGTCAATTCCAGAGTGCGCCTGAAGGTCGATCTGGGCGAAGTGACCGAGAAAAAACCGGGCCAATGGCTGCTCAAAGCCACCGCAACACTTGAGATAGAAGGCTCGGATAAACCGGCCTATATCGCCGAGCCACTGTCGCTCTGCTTCGTTTAAGCGCCGGGATGCGAAGCAGCGCACGCTGTTTCGCATCCACTCCCGTTCCAGCGGCTGTATAAGGTCACATAGCTGCGGCATACTCGGTCGCCTAATTGCCCGGATCCCGCTATGCGCTCACTCGCCTGTCTTGCACCCCTTGCCTTGACCCTGATGCTTGCCGCTTGCGGCGACGGCGAATCGCTGCTGCCTCCCGATGCGCGACTGCCGGATGGCGGACGCTATCGCGGCGAACTGGTCGATGGCTTGCTGCAAGGTCAGGGACGGGTCGACTATCCCAATGGCAGTTGGTACGCCGGGCAGTTCGACAAGGGGCAGTGGCATGGTCAGGGCGAATGGCATGGCAGTAATGGCGAGATCTATCGCGGCCAGTTCCAGCAAGGGCTGTTCGAGGGTCAGGGCAGCCTGACTACCAATGCCAGCAGTTACACCGGCAGCTTCAAGCAGGGCCGACGCGATGGCGAAGGCACCCTGAAAGAAAACGCCATGACTTACCGTGGCGAATTCAAGGCTGATCAATATTCCGGGCTCGGCCGTCTGGAAATGGATGACGGCAGTTCCTATCAAGGCCAGTTCGCCCACGGCAAACCGAATGGCGAAGGCCAGCGCGGCGACTCCAGTGGCAATTCGTTCACCGGCCATTTCGTCAACGGCCAACTGGAAGGCAACGGCACCTTCAACAGCGCGGACGGCGACATCTATGTCGGCGGTTTCAAGAACAATCAGTTGCACGGCAAGGGCCGCTACGAAAACGCTGACGGCGACGTCTGGCTCGGCCAGTTCAAGGAAGGCGCGCTGACCGGCAAGGGCGAACTGATCGGCGCCGACGGCAGCCACTACGTCGGCACCTTCAGCGACTGGCGTTTCAGCGGTCAGGGCCGTTTGAATTTGTCCGATGGCAGCTTCTATGTCGGTGGATTCGACAGCGACAGTTATTCGGGACGCGGCACACTGGTGCTCACCGATGGCAGCGTGATGAGCGGCACCTGGATCAACGGCCAGCGCGTGCGCGATGCCGACGGCAAGTTGCTGCCCGACACTCTGGAACTCGGTTTGCTCGCTCAGGGTCGTCTACTCGACGACGCACTGGCCGCGATCCCGGCTTCGACCCCGGCCGTTGAGCTGTACACCCTGACCCTCGGCGGCGACGGCAAGCAGAGCGTGTTCCTGCGCGAGTCGGACTACGTCGCCAACATGCTCAACACCCGCTTCGGCGCCTATGGCCAGATCCGTCTGGTCAACCACCGCGACCACCTCGGCGACCGGCCGATGGCCACCCGCGAGAACCTGCGCCGCGCCGCGCAAACCCTGGCTGAACGCAGCGGCCCGGAAGACTTGTTGTTCATCTATCTGACCAGCCACGGCACCGCCGAACACGAACTGGTGCTCGACCAGCCGCGCATGGAGCTGGCCGACCTGCCCGCCGACGAACTCGCCGCGGTGCTGGCGCCGTTGAAAAACCGCGACAAGATCATCGTGATTTCGTCGTGCTACTCCGGCGGTTTCATCCCGGCGCTCAAAGACGAACGCACGCTGATCATGACCGCGTCGCGCGCCGACCGGGTGTCCTTCGGCTGCTCGGAAGAGGCCAACTTCACCTACTTCGGTGACGCACTGTTCGCCCAGGCGCTGAACCAGACCGACGATCTCGAACAAGCTTTCAAACTGGCCAAGGCTACCGTTGCCGAGCGCGAACTGGCGGATAATTTCGAAGCCTCGGAGCCGCAGATCTGGGCGCCGAAAACCGTGCTGTCGCACTGGCAACTGCTGCGTAAACAGCAAGCGAGAAAAGCTTTGCAAAGTGCTGCGTTGAACGACGGAGCGATAAAGAGCAACTAAGCTGAACAGTATCAAGGGAGAGACACTATGTACTTGACGCCTCAGCACGTATTGCTTGCCGGAGCCACCGGTTTGACCGGTGAACATCTACTCGACCGTTTGCTCAACGAGCCAACGATTACCCGCGTGCTCGCCCCCTCCCGTCGACCATTGGCCGAGCATCCACATCTGGAAAACCCGGTTGGCGACCCACAGGCGTTTCTGCCGCAACTCAGCGGTCGCGTCGACATCGCCTATTGCTGCCTCGGCACGACGATCAAACAGGCCGGCTCCGAAGCTGCGTTTCGCGCGGTGGATCTGGACATGGTCGTGGCGTTCGCCAAACGTGCGCGGGAAATGGGTGCGCGGCATCTGATCGTGATCAGTGCAATCGGGGCCGATCCGAAATCTTCGGTTTTTTACAACCGGGTCAAAGGGGAAATGGAACAGGCATTGCGCGCGCAGGACTGGCCGCAACTGACCATCTGCCGGCCGTCGCTGTTGCTTGGGGAACGTACCGAGCCGCGTCTGGGCGAGCAGCTAGCAGCACCGTTTTCAAAATTGATTCCCGGTAAGTATCGCGGCATCGAGGCCTGCCAACTGGCCCGGGCGATGTGGCGGCTGGCGCTGGAAGAACAGGATGGGGTCCGGGTGATCGAGTCGGATGATTTGAGGAAACTCGGTAAATAATCCAGCGGTGTCTGGAATTGATCGTTCCCACGCAGAGCGTGGGAACGATCAGAACACCCGACTACAATCCGCCAGTCGCCTGAAACCCCACGCCAATCACCGTCAGCAACGACAACGGTAAAAGCAGCGTATCGAGCAAAGCACTCGCCGGCAGATCCACCCCCGGATAGCTCGGCGCTTCAGCGCCAAACCGATCCATCGCACAACACCCGCCATTCAGCGCATACAAATCCAGCCGCGTCCCCGAATACACCACTGGCGCCCCAGGCTTCGCCGCATCGAGCGTGCGCGCAGTGGCGCACCCGCTCAGTTGCAGCGCCAGACAAATCACCAGCAGCTTATTCATCGCTGCTCAGATGATGCTCGCCCCAACGCGGCAGCATGTCCTGAGGAATGCCCAGCAGATTGAGAATCCGCGCGACAACGAAATCGATCAGATCATCGATGGTCTGCGGCTGGTGATAGAAACCCGGCGACGCAGGAAGGATGGTCACGCCCATGTTCGACAGCTTGAGCATGTGCTCCAGATGAATGCTCGAATACGGCGCCTCGCGTGGCACCAGAATCAACTGGCGACGCTCCTTCAACGTCACGTCGGCGGCGCGTTCGATCAGGTTGTTGCAGGCGCCGGTGGCAATCGCCGACAGCGTGCCAGTGGAGCACGGCACCACGACCATCGCCGCTGGTGCGCCGGAGCCTGAAGCCACCGGAGACATCCAGTCTTCCTTGCCGTACACGCGGATCTGCCCGGCGGCAGCTCCGGTGTATTCGGTCAGGAACGCCTGCATCATCTGTGGCTTGGGCGGCAGCGTGACATCGGTCTCGGTGGCCATCACCAGTTGCGCAGCCTTGGAGATCAGGAAGTGCACCTCGCGATCTTCACGCACCAGACAATCGAGCAGGCGCAAACCGTACTGCGCGCCTGAAGCGCCGGTCATCGCCAGCGTGATGCGTTCGGGGCCATTGCTCTCCAGACGAGTGTTCATTGCAGCGCCTCGGCGAGTTTTCCGTGCAGGCCGCCGAAGCCGCCGTTGCTCATGATGACCACGTGAGTGCCGGGCTGAGCCTGGCTCTTCACGCGTTCGATGATGCCTTCCAGCGAATCGCTGACAATCGACGGCACGGTGCACAGCGCAGCGGTCGCGCCCAGATCCCAGCCGAGGTTGGCCGGGGCGTACCAGATCACCTGATCGGCATCGACCACGCTGGCTGGCAAACCGTCGCGGTGCGCGCCGAGCTTCATCGAGTTGGAACGCGGTTCGATGATCGCAATCAGCGGTGCATCGCCGATGCGTTTGCGTAGACCGTCGAGGGTGGTAGCAATCGCCGTCGGGTGATGGGCGAAGTCGTCGTAAATGGTGATACCGCGAACCTCAGCGACTTTCTCCATGCGACGTTTGACGTTCTTGAACGCACTCAACCCGGCAATGCCCATCGACGGCACCACGCCGACATGACGCGCTGCCGCCAGCGCGGCCAAGGCGTTGGCGACGTTGTGCTGACCGGTCAGCTCCCACTCGACCGTGCCTTGGGATACGCCTTCGAACATCACTTCAAATGCCGAACCGTCTTCGCTAAGCAATTTGACCTGCCACTGACCGCCGGCCCCGGTGGTCTGCACCGGAGTCCAGCAGCCCATTTCGATCACTCGCTGCAACGCAGGCTCCGTTGTCGGGTGGATCACCAGGCCTTCGCTCGGAATCGTGCGCACCAAATGGTGGAATTGTCGCTCGATCGCCGGCAGGTCCGGGAAGATGTCCGCGTGATCGAACTCAAGATTGTTGAGGATCGCGGTGCGTGGGCGGTAGTGAACGAATTTCGAACGTTTGTCGAAAAACGCGCTGTCGTACTCGTCAGCTTCGATCACAAAGAACGGCGTGCCGCCCAGACGCGCCGACACCGAGAAATTCTGCGGCACGCCGCCGATCAGGAAGCCTGGGCTCATGCCGGCGTGTTCCAGCACCCAGGCGAGCATGCTGCTGGTGGTGGTTTTGCCGTGGGTACCGGCGACGGCCAGCACCCAGCGACCTTGCAGCACGTGATCGGCCAGCCACTGCGGGCCGGAAACGTACGGCAGGCCTTTGTTCAGCACATATTCCACCGCCGGATTGCCGCGGGACATGGCGTTGCCGATCACCACCAGATCCGGCGCCGGATCGAGCTGAGCCGGGTCGTAACCCTGCGTCAGCTGAATGCCCTGGGCTTCAAGCTGCGTGCTCATCGGCGGATAGACGTTGGCGTCGGAACCGGTCACGTGGTGGCCCAGCTCTTTGGCCAGAACCGCCATCGAGCCCATGAAAGTCCCGCAGATACCCAGAATATGAATGTGCATAGTCGACCTCGTAAAACATGGCCGCAGGTTAGCGTAGGGAGGGGGAATTCGCACTCTTTAGGTGATGGGGCGGGAATGGCATTTGTGTTCGGCTGTGGATTGTCGCCCCTCACCCCAGCCCTCTCCCGAGGGAGAGGGAGCCGATCTCGGTTGCTTTCAAATGCTGAGTTCAGGTCGATGATTCAGGTCGGCGTAAATCGCCAGAACACCTCGGTCAGTCCCCTCTCCCTCTGGGAAAGGGCTAGGGTGAGGGCTCTAACTGACCCGCCGCTCAATGCCATGTTTACGCAGCTTCCTGTAAAGCGTATTACGACTAACCCCCAACTGCTCAGCCGTATGCGTCATATGCCACCGCGTCTGTTCCAGCGTTTTAAGCAGCGCAACCCGCTCAGCATCTTCCAATGGATGCTCAGATACATCAGGTTGCAAAACCGCCACCCGCGCCTGCCGAATCATCGCCGGCAAATCCTCCACCCCGATCCGCCCTTCATCACACAATGCCGCCAACGTGCGCAGCACATTGCGCAACTGCCGCACATTGCCCGGCCAGTTGAACGCCAGCAGCGCCTCACGCGCAGGTTGTTCAATCAATATCGTTTCGCCGCCAGCCTCCTCGGCCAGCAGGAAGTCCAACAGTTGCGATTTATCACTGCGCTCACGCAACGCCGGCAACGCCACTTCCAGCCCATTGAGCCGGTAATACAGATCCTCACGGAAGCTGCCGTCCGCAACCCGCTCCAGCAGATTGCGGTGGGTCGCACTGATGATCCGCACATTAACCGCTTCCGGTTCCCCGCCAATCGGCACCACTTGCCGATCTTCCAGCACCCGCAGCAAGCGAGTCTGCAAGGCCAGCGGCATGTCGCCGATTTCATCGAGGAACAGCGTGCCACCATCGGCCTGCTGCAACTTGCCGCGCATGCCGTCCTTGCGAGCACCAGTGAAGCTACCGCCGCGATAGCCGAACAGCTCGCTTTCGATCAGGCTCTCGGGGATTGCTGCACAGTTGAGTGCGACGAACGCCTTGTTCGACCGCTGACTGGCTTGATGCACCGCTTTGGCGAAAGCTTCTTTGCCGGAGCCCGTTTCGCCATTGATCAACAGCGGCACATCACGCTCGAAAACGCGCAGGGCTTTGCGGAAGTTCGCTTGCAGCGTCGCATCACCGAGGCAGATGCCCGACAAGCGTGGTGCCTCGGTGACAACTGGCGAACGCATGATCGGCGGCGGCTTGCGCGATTCGCCACGCAACACGGCAAACAGCTGCCGGCCATCGCGGGTGCGCAACGGCCAACTGGCGCTGGCATGGGCACTGGCGCGAGCAAGCAGCTCGTCCAGTGAACAGTCGAAAAACGCCTCCACCGGTTTGCCGAGCAAGCCACCGCGGATATGTCCGAGCAGGTTCAGCGCACTCTGGTTGACCGCACTGATCCGCCCTTCCCCGTCAAACGCCAACAACCCTTCGCTGAACAGCCCTACGGATTCGGCCTGGAGGTGGAAACGCAGCAGCCATTGGTTATCGAAGCAACGCAGGAAGTAGCAGCTCTCGATCATCTTCGCCGACAGATTGACCAGCGCCATGGTGTGGAACTGGCTCTGGCGCGAGACGTCGTGGCGCGCCGAGGACACATCGAGCACGGCCAGCAACTCGCCGTGCGGATCGAACACCGGACTCGCCGAACAAGTCAGGCCCGTATGGCGCCCTCGAAAGTGTTCGTCCTGGTGAATGGTCAGCGCCTGACGCTCGACCAGACAGGTGCCGATGCCGTTGGTGCCTTCACAGGCTTCGCTCCAGTCGGCACCGAGCCAGAGGCCGGCGCGTTCGAAAATCTTGCGTTCGGCCGGCGCGGTGACGCAATTGAGGATCACCCCGCGCGCGTCGGTCAGCAGCACCGCGTGGCCGGCGCCGGAGAGTTGTTGATGCAGGCTGCTCATTTCATTGCCGGCAATCTGCAAGACCTGCTGCAGACGTTCGCGGCTTTCGAGGACGCGCCCGTGTTCAAGCACGGTGGGCGCCATGCTCAACGCGGGGTCGAGATGATAATCCTCAAGACAGCGCAGCCATGAGCGGGCGATTGACGGATCAGCTCCGGGCCCGTGCAGGTGAGGTTTGCCCTGGGTGGCGGTGAGAACCTGTTGGGCATGGCGACTCAAATGGTTGTCGTGCATTTCTTATTGTTCTCCCCGAGGCTCGGTGGCCCAATGCTTGAGGTGACGCCCAGCATCCTCCAGCCACCGGCGCATTGCAATGCTGGCAAGACTGCCCGGTCACTGACTGTGCCAAAAGCGGTACAAACTGTCACCGCATCTGTACCGAAACCGTCACAGCCTTCATCCACCCGTCCGACACAAACCGCGCAAGGCCTTGATTTACCTGACCTGCACGGCGGTGGCCCGACCTTTGCTCTACGCTTATAGCAAGCGCACTTGCGCGTTTCTCTAATAAGTACAAAGCCAAGGAGAACATCATGCGTTACGCTCACCCCGGTACTGAAGGCGCCAAAGTCTCGTTCAAGAGCAAGTACGGTAACTACATCGGCGGCGAGTTCGTCGCGCCTGTCAAAGGTCAGTACTTCACCAATACTTCGCCGGTCAACGGCCAGCCAATTGCCGAATTCCCCCGCTCCACTGCCGAAGACATCGACAAGGCACTGGACGCCGCCCACGCTGCCGCCGATGCGTGGGGCGCGACCTCCGTGCAGGCGCGCTCGCTGATCCTGTTGAAAATCGCCGACCGCATCGAAGCCAACCTCGAACTGCTGGCGATCACCGAAACCTGGGACAATGGCAAAGCCATCCGCGAAACCCTCAACGCCGACATCCCGCTCGCCGCCGACCACTTCCGCTACTACGCCGGTTGCATCCGCGCCCAAGAAGGCAGCGCTGCCGAAATCGACGGCAACACCGTGGCTTATCACATTCATGAACCGCTGGGCGTGGTCGGCCAGATCATCCCGTGGAACTTCCCGATCCTGATGGCCGCGTGGAAACTTGCGCCAGCCCTGGCCGCCGGTAACTGCGTGGTGCTCAAACCTGCCGAGCAAACTCCGCTGGGTATTTCCGTGCTGGTCGAACTGATCGGCGACCTGCTGCCGCCGGGCGTGCTGAACGTTGTTCAAGGCTACGGCAAAGAAGCCGGCGAAGCGCTGGCGACCAGCAAACGCATCGCCAAGATTGCCTTCACCGGGTCAACCCCGGTCGGCTCGCACATCATGAAATGCGCTGCCGAAAACATCATCCCGTCCACCGTGGAACTGGGCGGAAAATCGCCGAACATCTTCTTCGAAGACATCATGCAGGCCGAGCCAACTTTCATCGAGAAAGCTGCCGAAGGTCTGGTGCTGGCGTTCTTCAACCAGGGCGAAGTCTGCACCTGCCCGTCCCGCGCACTGGTTCAGGAATCGATCTACGACGAATTCATGGCCGTGGTCATGAAGAAAGTCCTGCAAATCAAACGTGGCGATCCGCTGGACACCGACACCATGGTTGGCGCTCAGGCGTCCGAGCAGCAATTCGACAAGATCCTGTCCTACCTGGAAATCGCCAAGGGCGAAGGCGCAGAGCTGCTGACCGGCGGCAAGGTGGAAAAACTCGAGGGCAACCTGTCGACCGGCTATTACATCCAGCCGACCCTGCTCAAGGGCACCAACAAGATGCGCGTGTTCCAGGAAGAAATCTTTGGCCCGGTGGTGAGCATCACCACGTTCAAGGACGAAGCCGAAGCCCTGGCCATCGCCAACGACACCGAGTTCGGCCTTGGCGCCGGCCTGTGGACCCGCGACATCAACCGCGCCTACCGCATGGGCCGCGCGATCAAGGCCGGTCGCGTGTGGACCAACTGCTACCACCTGTACCCGGCGCATGCCGCGTTCGGGGGGTACAAGAAGTCCGGCGTCGGCCGTGAAACCCACAAGATGATGCTCGACCACTATCAGCAGACCAAAAACCTGCTGGTGAGCTACGACATCAATCCGTTGGGCTTCTTCTAAAGCATAGGGGCGAGGCAGATATTTCTGCCTCGCCCTTTCGACCGCTTTCGCGAGCAGGCTCGCTCCCACAGGGACTGCGTGCCCCCGCAATGCTCGACTCGACACACATCCAATGTGGGAGCGAGCCTGCTCGCGAAAGCGATGTGCGATTCAACCCAATGGTCCCCGGCCCCGCAACTGGGCCAATAAAACAATAAGAATGGTGAACCCTATGCCTAGCGAATCCCCTGCTGGCGCTCCGGCGACTGGCTCTTCCGTCGACTTCGAAAAAGTCGGTTCGGACTACTTCCAACAACGCGAACTGAAAAAAGGCGCCGCCGGCTGGGTGCTGCTGGTGGGGCTTGGGGTCGCTTATGTGATCTCCGGCGATTATGCCGGCTGGAACTTCGGCCTCGCTCAGGGCGGGTGGGGCGGCATGTTCCTCGCGACACTGCTGATGGCCACCATGTATTTGTGCATGTGCTTTTCCCTGGCCGAACTGTCCTCGATGATTCCTACTGCCGGTGGCGGTTACGGATTTGCCCGCAGTGCCTTCGGCCCGTGGGGCGGCTTCCTGACCGGAACCGCGATCCTTATCGAATACGCCATCGCCCCTGCTGCGATTGCCGTGTTCATCGGCGCTTATTGCGAATCGTTGTTTGGCATCGGCGGCTGGATGATTTATCTGGCGTTCTACATCATTTTTATCGCCATCCACATTTTCGGGGTGGGCGAAGCGTTGAAGCTGATGTTCGTCATCACGGCCATTGCTGCTCTGGCGCTCGGCGTATTTCTGGTGGCCATGGTGCCGCACTTTGACGTCGCCAATTTGCTCGACATCCCAGTGAGCAACGCTACCGGCGCCAGCAGTTTCCTGCCGTTCGGCTATGTCGGCGTGTGGGCGGCGATTCCTTACGCGATCTGGTTCTTCCTCGCGGTGGAAGGTGTGCCGCTGGCCGCAGAAGAAACCAAAAACCCCAAGCGCGACCTGCCACGCGGGCTCATCGGCGCGATGCTGGTGCTGCTGGCGTTTGCCCTGCTGATTTTGATCGTCGGGCCGGGCGGCGCAGGTGCCAACTCGCTGCTGACGTCGGGCAACCCGCTGGTTGAAGCGTTGAGCAAAGCCTACGGCGGCTCGACCTGGATGGGCGGTTTCGTCAATCTCGTGGGCCTGGCCGGGTTGATCGCCAGTTTCTTCTCGATCATCTACGCCTATTCGCGGCAGATTTTCGCCTTGTCCCGCGCAGGCTACCTGCCGCGCAAATTGTCCGAGACCAACAAAAGCAAGGCACCGGTGCTGGCGCTGGTGATTCCGGGGATCATCGGTTTCGGGTTGTCGCTGACCGGCCAGGGCGACTTGCTGATTCTGGTGGCGGTGTTCGGCGCGACCATTTCCTATGTGCTGATGATGGCCGCGCACATCACCCTGCGCATCCGCCGCCCCAAAATGGATCGTCCGTACCGTACGCCCGGCGGCATCTTCACCTCGGGTGTTGCGCTGGTGCTGGCCTGCATCGCCGTGATTGCGGGTTTCCTGGTCGATCCGCGGGTCGTGATCGGCGCCGCTATCATCTATGGAGTGTTAATTGCTTACTTTGCTTTCTACAGTCGACATCACTTGGTAGCAGGTACGCCGGAAGAGGAATTCGCGGCGATTCAGAACGCTGAAAAAGCCCTGCACTGACGGTCGAAAACCACGGCGCAGGCCTCGCCTGCGCCGTCACGGAGAATTCTGTATGGCGAGTTTCGCTCACACGGTCGGCGCCCAGACCTACCGCTTCGACAGCCTCAAGGACGTCATGGCCAAGGCCAGCCCAGCACGTTCGGGGGATTTTCTCGCCGGGGTTGCCGCGCTCAATGACGGCGAGCGCGTGGCCGCGCAAATGGCGCTGGCCGACATCCCGCTCACGCATTTCCTGCAAGAAGCGCTGATCCCTTATGAGTCCGATGAAGTCACCCGCCTGATCATCGACACCCACGACAAACAAGCCTTCGCCGTAGTGAGCCACCTCACCGTCGGCGGTTTCCGCGACTGGCTGCTCAGCGACGCCGCCGATGAAACCAGCCTGCGCGCCCTCGCCCCCGGCCTGACCCCGGAAATGGTCGCTGCTGTATCGAAGATCATGCGCGTGCAGGATCTGGTGCTGGTCGCGCAGAAAATCCGCGTCGTCACAAAATTTCGCGGCACCCTTGGGCTGCGTGGACGCCTGTCGACCCGACTGCAACCGAACCACCCGACCGACGAGCCGTCCGGCATCGCCGCGAGCATTCTCGACGGCCTGCTCTACGGCAACGGCGACGCAATGATCGGCATCAACCCGGCCACCGACAGCATCGCCTCGATCTGCGCGATGCTGGAAATGCTCGACGCGATCATCCAGCGCTACGACATCCCGACCCAGGCCTGCGTGCTGACCCACGTCACCACCTCCATCGAAGCGATCAACCGTGGCGTGCCGCTGGACCTGGTGTTCCAGTCGATTGCTGGCACCGAAGCGGCCAACGCCAGTTTCGGCATCAACCTGAATGTCTTGCAGGAAGGCTATGACGCCGGGTTGAGCCTGAATCGCGGCACCCTCGGGCAGAACCTGATGTATTTCGAAACCGGCCAGGGCAGCGCGCTGTCGGCCAACGCTCACCACGGCGTCGATCAGCAGACCTGCGAGACGCGGGCTTACGCCGTGGCGCGACATTTCAAGCCGTTCCTGGTGAACACCGTCGTAGGATTTATCGGCCCGGAATACCTCTACAACGGCAAACAGATCATTCGCGCCGGCCTCGAAGACCACTTCTGCGGCAAGTTGCTCGGCGTGCCGATGGGCTGCGACATCTGCTACACCAACCACGCCGAAGCCGATCAGGACGACATGGATACCCTGCTGACCCTATTAGGTGTGGCCGGGATCAACTTCATCATGGGCATCCCCGGTTCCGACGACATCATGCTCAACTACCAGACCACTTCGTTCCACGACGCCCTCTACGCACGCCAGACTCTGGGCTTGAAACCGGCACCTGAGTTCGAACAATGGCTGGCCAACATGGGCATCTTCACTCAGGCTGACGGCAAGGTCCGCTTCGGCAACAACCTGCCGCCGGCCTTCCGCCAGGCCCTGGCGCAACTGGGATGAGCCTTATGGAAAAACCGCCCGTCGACCCGCAAAACCCATGGCTGGAACTGCGCCGCCTGACCCCGGCACGGATCGCTCTTGGCCGCACCGGCACCAGTTTGCCGACCAGCGCCCAGCTTGATTTTCAGTTTGCCCACGCACAGGCGCGGGATGCGGTGCATCTGCCGTTCGATCATGCAGAACTCAGCGCGCAACTCAGTGAACGCGGGCGTGAAAGCCTGCTTTTGCACAGCGCAGCGGTGGATCGCAACAGTTACCTGCAACGTCCGGATCTGGGGCGCAAGCTCAGTGACGAGTCAGCGCAGACCTTGCACGATTACGCAGCCGCGCATCCGGGCGGCGTCGATCTGGCGATTGTCGTGGCCGACGGTTTGTCAGCACTGGCGGTGCATCGGCATACGTTGCCGTTTCTCACTCGCATGGAAGATCAGATGAGTGCTGACGGCTGGTCCATTGCGCCCGTCGTTCTGGTGGAACAGGGACGGGTCGCCGTCGGTGATGAAATCGGTCAACTGCTCGGCGCAAAAATGGTCGTGATGCTGATTGGAGAGCGCCCTGGCCTGAGTTCGCCAGACAGCCTCGGTTTATATTTCACCTACAATCCAAAAATCGGACTGACCGATGCCTACCGCAATTGCATTTCCAACGTGCGGCTAGAGGGCTTGAGCTACGGCATGGCGGCGCATCGCTTGCTGTATCTGATGCGCGAAGCCTGTCGGCGGCAGCTGTCGGGAGTCAACCTGAAGGACGAAGCACAGGTTCAGACGTTGGAGTCGGACGCAGGGGCGGACATGAAAGGAAACTTCCTACTCGGTCCGCCCCCAACCTGAACCGTTTCCGCATTGCGTTTCTGCGAAGGTTTCAGGCAGGATCGATGCACGGCCGCCAGGGTTTCCCATCGCCGTCAGAGCAGTTGAAGACAGCCACTTGAAGACGAGACCTATCATGCGGATTATTCAAGCGACCCTCGAACATCTGGATTTGTTGACCCCGTTGTTCGTCAAGTATCGCGAGTTCTACGGTTCCCTGCCTTACCCGGATTCTTCCCGCGCGTTCCTCGAAAAACGCCTGCGCCGCAAAGAGTCGGTGATCTATCTGGCCCTGGCCGATGATGACGACAAGAAACTCATGGGTTTCTGTCAGCTGTATCCAAGCTTCTCCTCGCTGTCACTCAAACGCGTGTGGATCCTCAACGACATCTATGTCGCCGAAGATGCCCGACGCCAATTGGTCGCCGACAACCTGATCCGCACCGCGAAGAAAATGGCCAAGGAAACCCAGGCCGTGCGCATGCGCGTTTCCACCAGCAGTAACAATGAAGTCGCGCAGAAAACCTATGAGTCCATCGGATTCAAGGAAGACACCGAGTTCAAGAACTACGTGTTGCCGATCAGCGAAGAGCTCTGACGGCGTTGGCAGTCTGTGATGAGGGAGCAAGCTCCCTCGCCACAAAGAATGCCTACCTGACAATTGTTCACACCCCGACATTCCTCGCTACAAAACCAACGCGCGTTTCATCCTTCAGACCGTATAATCCCGAGCTTTCCGGCTTGTAAGAAAAACTACACCTGCTTGTAGGCTTACACGAAGTCATTCGCACGGGCCTGCAGAGCTGGGCCATCACCACAGGTGCCTCCATGGATTTCAACCCGCTCGACCTTATCCTGCATCTCGACGTCTACCTCGATTTGCTGGTGAACAACTATGGGCCATGGATCTACGCCATCCTGTTTCTGGTGATTTTCTGTGAAACCGGTCTGGTGGTGATGCCGTTCCTGCCGGGCGACTCGCTACTGTTCATCGCTGGCGCCGTTGCGGCTGGCGGTGGCATGGACCCGGTGTTGCTGGCCGGTCTGCTGATGCTCGCGGCGATCCTGGGTGACAGCACCAACTACGTGATCGGACGAACGGCCGGGGAAAAATTGTTCAGCAATCCGAACTCGAAAATCTTCCGCCGCGACTATCTGCAGAAAACTCACGATTTCTATGACAAGCACGGCGGTAAAACCGTAACCCTCGCGCGCTTCCTGCCGATCATCCGCACCTTTGCTCCATTCGTCGCCGGCGTTGCGAGGATGCCCTACCCGCGCTTTTTCGGTTTCAGCGTCCTGGGCACCATTCTCTGGGTTGGCGGCCTGGTAACGCTGGGGTATTTCTTCGGCAATGTACCGTTCATCAAGAAGAACCTTTCATTGCTGGTGGTCGCGATCATTCTGCTGTCGCTGGTGCCGATGATCATCGGCGTGGTTCGCAGCCGTTTCGGCGGCACCAAAGCCCAATCGCACTAAGCCTGTGTGGTCGCTCAGCGCCTGGCGACGCCGGCGCATTCTGGCGAAGCACCCGATTGCCGACGACCTGTGGCAACGGGTGCGCCATCACCTGAGTTTTCTTGACGGCATCACGGCCGCCGAAGACCAGTGGCTGCGCGAGGCCTGCGTCTTGTTCCTCGACGACAAACACCTGAGCGCCCTGCCCGGCGTCGAACTGCATCAGGAACAACGCCTGCTGCTCGCCGCACAAGCGCAATTACCCCTTCTGCACTTGGGCGACTTGAACTGGTATCAGGGCTTTCACGAGATCGTCCTCTATCCCGACGACTTCCTCAGCCCGCAGCGCCATCGCGATGCCAGCGGCGTCGAGCATGAATGGGATGGCGAACACAGCGGCGAAGCCTGGCAGCAGGGGCCGATCATTCTGGCCTGGCCAGGCGTGATGGCCAGTGGTGGCTGGGAAGGCTACAACCTGGTGATTCACGAACTTGCGCACAAACTCGACATGCTCAATGGCGATGCCAACGGCCTGCCGCCGCTGCACGCCGACATGCGCGTCAGCGACTGGGCCGAGGTGATGCAAAAGGCCTACGACGACCTCAATCTGCAACTCGATGACAACCCTGACGCCGAAACCGCCATCGATCCCTACGCCGCCGAGAACCCGGCCGAGTTCTTTGCCGTCACCAGCGAGTATTTCTTCAGCGCACCGGATCTGCTGTACGAGGCTTATCCACAGGTCTACTTGCAACTCAAGCGTTTCTACCGGCAGGATCCGTTGGGCAGGTTGCAGCAACTTCAGGCCACAGACCCGGTCTATCAGGCGCAAGACTGAGCGCCGAACGACGCTCAGTACATGGCGTAGGCTGCAGAATATGCCTATAATCGCCGCCACTTTTTGGTCAATCCGGCCAAGTGTTTTTGGTCAACTACGGGGGCAACGCCCAATGAGCTACAGCAAGATTCCGGCTGGCAAAGACCTGCCGAACGACATCTACGTCGCGATCGAGATCCCGGCCAACCACGCGCCGATCAAATACGAAATCGACAAAGACAGCGATTGCCTGTTCGTTGACCGTTTCATGGCCACCCCAATGTTCTACCCGGCCAACTACGGTTTCATCCCGAACACCCTGGCTGACGACGGTGATCCCCTCGACGTGCTGGTTGTGACCCCTTACCCGGTTGCACCAGGCTCGGTGATCCGCGCGCGTCCAGTCGGCGTCCTGAACATGACCGACGACGGCGGCGGCGATGCCAAAGTCATCGCAGTGCCACACGACAAGCTGTCCCAGCTGTACGTCGACGTGAAGGAATACACTGACCTGCCTCCTCTGCTGATCCAGCAGATCGAGCACTTCTTCGCGAACTACAAAGATCTCGAAAAAGGCAAGTGGGTCAAGATCGAAGGCTGGGCCGGTGCAGACGCCGCCCGCGAAGCGATCACCAAGTCGGTTGCTGCCTACAAAGGCTAAGCGCTTGCGACCTGCGTGATGCTTGCAGAAAACCCCGGTTGATCCGGGGTTTTTTAT
Source organism: Pseudomonas sp. NPDC087639 (assembly GCF_044743385.1). Lineage (NCBI taxonomy): Bacteria > Pseudomonadati > Pseudomonadota > Gammaproteobacteria > Pseudomonadales > Pseudomonadaceae > Pseudomonas > Pseudomonas sp. NPDC087639. Next base: position 47,009 of record NZ_JBIUWI010000033.1, read on the forward strand.
GCGCGAAATCAGCTTCCTTAAACAGGACGTTTAAAATCCGCGCGACGCGGTTTTAACTTGTTTAATTTCCCACAAGAACGTCTTACATCCCGTCGCAAAATTCAGCCCGTTTTTGAACGCCCGGTTTATTCAAACCGCTCTGGCACGGCCGTAGACTCCGTGTTTATGAGAAAGAACACTAGCGGTCCAAGATTCAAGGCACTCCTGGAAAAAGCGAACATCTCTACCACGGGTTTCGCAAAGTTCTGGGGCACGGAAGCCCAAAATGTCCACAACTGGTACACCCGGGGCGTCCCGGCGTATCGCATGGAAGAAGTCTCACGCCTGCTGTCCGTCAACAGCGAATGGCTGAAAACCGGCGAAGGCACCAAAGAGGCGCCGAGCCTGACGCCGCCTGCCAGCAATGGTGACACCTTTGACGCCCACGCCATCCGCGGCGCGTACACCGTTATCGACCCCAACGACATCGACCTGGCGTTCTTCAAGGAAACGCCGCTCACCAAAGACTCCGGCAAAACCCACGTCATCCTCGATCCGGATCAAACCATCCGCCTGCCCCGCGCCCACCTCGACCAACTGGAAGTGCGCCACAGCGATGCCATCTGCGCCCACATGATCGGCAACAGCATGGCCGAGCGCATCGAAGACGGCTCGATACTCGCCATCGACCGCGGCCTGACCCAGGTCGTCGACGGCGAGATCTACGCCATCGAACACGACGGCATGCTGCGCATCAAATACCTGCATCGCATGCCCGGCAACGGCCTGCGCCTGCGCAGCCACAACAGCGCCGAATACCCGGACGAAGTCTTTCGCCCAGCACAGATTGAAGAGCAGCGGATTCATATATTGGGCTGGGTGTTCTGGTGGTCGACGCTGAGCAAGAGACGGCCGGTGGTACCGTTTCTCTAACCCGAAGGCTTGCTCCTCCCCCGTAGGAATGAGCCTGCTCGCGATGAGGCCCGGATAGACAGTACAAATCTCGGATTTTGGCCAGTGAGATCGCTCTAACCCGCACTTCACACTGGGAATCCAAAGCAAAACTCAGTATCCTGCGCCCCACATTCGCGCATCGACCCGCTCCCGCGGCTCAGATGACGCCCGACGCGGCAGACCAACGTCTGCCAAGTCCCACAGCCGGACGCAGATCCGGGTGTACATTTTGAAGGCTGGCGCGGTTTACCAAAAATGAACCAAGCCAGTCCCCGAGAAGCCGGCCACAAGCCGGCTTTTTAATGCCTGAAATAAACCTGTCCTGCCGTCTGAAACGTGAATTCGCGCTTGTCGAATAGGGAAGCACCTTGCTACCGTAACGACAAACGTCATTACAGGTATCTCATCATGGCCTCCATCAATATCCGCATCGACGATGAGCTGAAACAGCGCTCCTTCGCCGAGCTGGAAAAGCTCGGCGTAACTCCGTCAGAGCTTCTGCGCCAGACACTTCAATACGTCGCCGAGCGGGGCAAGCTGCCGTTCAAAGCGGCATTAATCAGCGAGGAAGATGAAGCTCTCATCGCCGTAGTCACCGAACGTCTCGCCGCTCCTCAGCGAGTCAAGGTAAGTCTGGATGACCTATAACCTTGAATTTGATCGTCGTGCGTTAAAGGAGTGGAACAAACTGGGCGATACGGTTCGCCAACAGTTCAAGAAGAAGCTGGCTGAGATAATGAAGAATCCTCGAATAGAAGCCAATCGACTTCGCGAGCTGCCGGACTGCTACAAAGTGAAGCTGAAAAGCGCTGGCTATCGATTGATCTATCAGGTGCTTGACCAGGAGATCGTGGTGTTCGTAGTCGCTATCGGGAAGAGAGAGCGAGAGGCTGCTTACGAGGTTGCGCAAGACCGACTGTCACCCCAGAGTTGAGGCAACTCAATGACTGAGATGCTCTGAAATTGGTCAGCAGCCTGCTGACCTATTCATTTGTTCAGAACGCCTCGCCCCCTCACGGATAACTAAACGCCTTCACCAACGTCAACTCCCCCACCGCCCGCATCGGGATCAAAAACGTCTCCATTTTCTCGCTCGGTGTCCCCTCTTCAGTAATCACCGTCACCTGCGCCGTCGTCAGCGCCTGCACCGCCTCATCCCCACCCTCATCGTCCCCGCGATAACCACCACCGAAGTAATTCACATACACCAGATACTGCCCCTTGATAGGCGCCGGCATGGCGAAGATTTCCGGGCCGTAGCCGGTGGTGACGTCGACGTCGAGGGCGGCGCCGTTGGCGGCGGTGCGGTTGCCGTACCAGATGTGGGCGCCGTCGGGGGTGACGAGGTGCAGGTCGAGGTCGGTGCCGTCGCTGTCCCAGGCCAGCAGGACGCGCAGTTTGGCCGGGGTGGCGCCGCCGCTGGTGTTAAGGAATTGGGTGCGGTGGCGTTGCTTGCCGTCTGGGCTGCGGACTTCGACGCTGTTGCTGCCGTTGGGGAAGGAGAACGGGCGGTCGAAGCGGCCGCTGTCGTCGATTTTCAGCGGCATGCTGACGCCGTTGACGATCAGGCGACCGGGTTCATTGCTCTTGGGTGTGGCTTTGATTTCGCCGCTGATGCGTGCGGTGTTGGCCTGGCCGATCGGGGTGTTTACCGATGAGGCCGGGTAGTTGACGGCCTGGCGGAAGCTTTCGCCCTCGCCTTCGGGGGCTCCGCTGCGCCAGCCGCCGACCGGGGTGTCGAGTTTGACGCTGTCAGCGGCGATTGCCGGCGATAGCGCGGTCAACGTGCAGAGCAGCAGCAAGACCTGTGGATAACGGAGTGTCATGGTCTATTCCAGCAAGAGGTGACGGGCGAGCCCTTCGATGTAGGTTTCATCCTGGCCGTTGGGATGTGCTTCAAAGGCCAGGTGCAAATATTCGTGAGTCAGGTCGAGGCGATCCTGCAGGGTCAGCACGCCGCGCACGTAAATGCGCTGGCGTTCGCGGTCGACGAAAGGTCGGCCAAAAGCGAGTTTGCACACCGCGAACGTGCTGACTTCGTTGTAGCCAGTTTCGCTTTCGAGCTTCGGGCGCCAGCCGCGACGCTGCTTCTGCAGCCAGTCTTGCGCGGCGGGCAGCGCTTCGCAGGAGGCGACCGGGTTGTCCCAGCGGCTGAGGCTGGCGCGTGGATAGGCGTGCAGCAGGATTGCGTCGTAGCGTTGGCCGGCGTTGGCTTGTTCGACAGCTTGTTGCCACGCCAGTTTGTCCGGGCCGGGTTGATCGGAGTGATAGGTGACGGTGCTGCCGGCAAGGACCAGATCCGCGGTCCATGCGGCGATGTTGCGTGATTCGCTGGACGCCGGACGCGGTGCGACCCGCTGGCGATTGCTGCTGTCGTCGATGCTCAGGCAGTCGCCGTTGCGTGTGGCGTTTTGCAGCAGGTAGGTGCGGATCGCCACGGCGAGGGCCTTCGCGGCTTCAGCAGGTTCGGGTTTGGCTTCGCGCTCAAGGACACGGGCGACGTATTCTTCGCGATCAAGCCTTGCGACGAGTTTGTCGTTGAGCAGAAACAGTTCGCCGTCGCTGTGGATATCCAGCGCATTGCCGTTGGCGAATTCGACGCGGTAGTCGCCCTGCAGCGGGCCGGAAGTCACCGCACGGTCACCAGCCAAAACCCGCACGACCGGATAGCGCGAGAACAGGCCGACCTCAACGCAACGCCCCGTATCTGACGGCCACGCCGCCGGTAACACCGTCGCCAGTGCAGCACCGTAATGACGCAAGACCATCTGACTGGTGCCACGCCCACCCGCCCACACAGGCGAACCGTCCGCCGTCCAACCGGCAAACCCGCCCTGCCGCGATTGCGGGTCCTGATCGCCGAGCCAGCTCCAGGTTTTCACCCGCAGGCGACCGCCGAGCTCACCGACGACATTACCGTCGGCGGCGTTCAACACCACGTCGAGCAGCACACGGCGCATCTGATCTTGAGCGGGAAGCGCAGACAAAACCGTTAGCAAGTCAGCGACAGGAACCCGCGTGGCCGGTTGCACCGACGGCAAATCCAGCAACCACGACGGCGCCTTTCGCGCCTGCCAGTAAGTGCGCCATTCGCTGGCAGAAATCCCCAGTCGCGCAGGCTCGAAATACAACCCGCACGACTTCACCAGCGCCTGATCACGCTCGATCTTGCCGCCCGCCGAGCAGCAATAGACTTCCTCTTTCGACTGCCCGCGACATTCATAAGCCGGTTCCCGCGCGCCGGTATCCACCAGCCACGCGTAGACAAACAGCTTCCACAGACTGCCCAGTGGCGTATCCAACGACGACGGCAACGGTTCGCGAGCGATCATCTGCGTCTGACTCAACGACAACAACTCACCCTTGTAAGCCACGCGCAACGGCTCATCCTGCGCCGTCGCCAGCGCAGGAATCACACACATCAGCAGCCACAGCAGCGGCCGGGTCATGTCAGTTGACCGTGACCTGACCGAGAGCGGCTTTCGCTTCCTGGGCCTGATGCTGCGGCGCGTAAACCTGAGTGAAACGCACTGGCGGCAGATTGAACTGGCCTTTCTGCGAGAAACGCACCAGATGGCGCAGGCGCAATTCGCCGCTCAGCGCATCCACCGGCACCGCGTAAGCCAGTTGCCCCGGCTCGAAACGCGCCTTCTCCAGCGAGGTCGGCTCGGTGCCGTCCTTGCCCTGCAACTTGATGCCCCACGTGGTGCGTTCGACATCGGCGCCCGGTGGCAGCGGCACTTCGAGCATGCCGTAGCGCAGCGGCTTCGGCGCTTTGCTGGTGAGGATCACTTCGTCCAGATACAGGCTGTCGCTGGACAGCGGTTTAGTGCCGACCGGCTCCAGTTTGAAGGTGAATGCTTCATCCCCCGGCACCAGTCGCGACAGGCGACGGGTGATGGTCACGGCCATCGGATCAACTGCCGGTTGCTGAGTCTGGAAGCTCAACGCCGCACGCAGCGGACGCTCCTGAGTCCCGGAAACTGTCAACACGCTCGGCACCGGGGTCGCGCCCTGCCACGTCCAGTACATCTCACCGGTCGCGCCGTAATTTTTCTTCCAGCCATCGCCCGGTGTCAGCGCGATGGTCGGCGAAGCCTGGGCGATGCTGCGTTGCAGCCACGTCAGCGCCAGCGCGCGTTCGAGGGTCGATTGCTGTGGTAGCAGACGTTGCAACAACGCCGTCGCACGCGCCTGATCAAACGGTTGCAGGGACAGGTTCAGCGCCTCGGCAAACGGCTGCGAGCTCACTGCCAGACGCTGTTGCGCAGCGCCGACCTGACGATTGAAGGCATCCGGCAACGCGACTTTTGCCTGAGTGGCCAGCGAAGCGGTCAAGACCCTCGCCGCCGCCAGACCGAGCGCCGAATCCGGCTCGCTCATCACCAAGCTGTCTGCGCCATCGTCCATCAGCGTTTCAGCATTGCCTTCCCCGGCCTTGGCCAGATCGTCCATCAAACCGCTGAGCAATGTGTTGACCGGCAAATGCATCTGTTTGGCGAACGACAGAATCAGCGCACGTTGTAGCAATGGCGTGTTCGGCGCCTGCTTGGCGTACACCTCCAGCACGCGCTGCCAGTGCTCCGGCGGCAGGGTCAGTTCCAGCACCTGACTGGCGTTCCAGTCGGCGTAATAGGCGTAAGCGGTGAGGAACGCATCCGGCTCACCGTCGTAACCCCACCAGGTGAAGCTCGCGGACGGCCCGGCCATTTGCACCAGACGCAGACGGCTGTTCTGCATGATCAGACGCAAGCGATCGCGGATCTGCGGGCTCGATGCCAGCGACGGATAAACAATGCTCAGCGGCAGCAAACGGCTGGCTGTCTGTTCGACGCCGCCATATGGATAGCTGAGCAGATCATCAAGAGCGGAACGGAACAGCGCTTGCGGGCTGTCATCCAGACGCAGACGAATGTTGGTGGCGTCTGCCGGCAGGCTCAGCGCCGTATCGCCGCTTGCCACATCGAGATTCTGAGTCTGCGTCACTTGCCAGCCATCACCGGTCGCGCTCAAGCGCACGGCCAAGGCATCAGCGGTTTTGCCGTCCTGCACCAGTTCCGCCGTCCACTCGCCCGAAGCTAGCGCAAATGCTGGCAGCGGCAGATAGTTGATGCCGTTGTTCAGGGTCACCGGCAGGCGTTGTTCGGCGCCAGCGTAGTGAGTGACCAGTTCAGCCTTGACCGGTTTCTCGGCCTGACTGAAAGCGAACACACCGAGTTGCGGCTGATCGCCCTTGCGGAACTTGCTCGGCCCGCTCCACTTCAGGTACAGCGGTTTTTCCGAACGCACGAACTGTTTCTTCTGCCCGACCTGACCGTCATCGGCAATCGCCCGCGCGGTGATGCGCCAGCGGGTCAGCGAGTCCGGCATCTTGAAGGTGAAACGGGTTTTGCCGTCGGCACCGGTCAACAATTCTGGCTGCCATGCGGCGGTATCGACGTCTTCACGACGCGGACGCTCCAGCACTTTCACCCCGCGTTCGCTGCGATTGGCTTTGCCCGGCGCACCGGGGCTGCCCGGCAACGCTACGTCGTAACTGATGAACGACAAACTGGCGCTGGTGCGCACATTGTTGCGGCGCGGGTGGTAGAAGAACTGGTCGATGGTCGGCGCGACTTCCGGTTGCAGCGCGTAGACCATTTCGTCGACGACACTGACGGTCAGGTGCGCCGGTACGGCTTTGCCGGCGAACTGCGTGGTCAGATCAACAGTGACTGTATCGCCCGGCAGATACACCGCTTTGTCAGTGCTGATCGCCACGTCGATCTGCGGCGCAATCACCTTGATCCCGGCGTTCTGGAAGCTGTACTGCCCGCCCTTGGTGTAGAGCACGGAAAAGGTCAGGTTCGGCGCGAAGTTGTCCTTCACCGGAATGCGCGCGCGGTATTGGGTGTCGCTGAGTTTTTCCAGTTTCAACCAGTCGCCGCCCTTGGCCAGCAGCGCGGTGGCTTCGACCTTGTCGCGTTCCAGCGACAGCAAGGCATCGCTCACCGGTTCGGGGAACGTGATCAGCGCCAGCGCTTCATCACCGGCCTTGTATTCAGGCTTGTCGAGGACGATTTCCACGGTGCCCGGCACGGCTTTGACGCCGTCGCCAGTGACCGAATGACCGGTGGCACCGAGGACACGGCCGTGTTGATCCTTCAGAGTCAGGTTGTAGGTGCCTGGACGTTCAAACGCGAGGCTGAAGCCTTTATCCGTCGCCGCGAGTTTACCTTCGCCAGTGCTCTGATCTTCCAGACGCACCCAGCTGTAGCTGCTCGGCGTGACCGCTTTGCTTTGCTCGGTGCCGCCCTCGTTGGCATAGCTGAACGCGACCTTGTCGTTCACCGCACTGAAGCGTTGCGGCGCGCTCAAGCGGAAGCTCGCGGCACCACGGTCGATGAGGATTTCCTTGGTGGTCTTGACCCGATACGCCGCACCATCGCTGGCGAACACGGTGAGCATGTAGCGACTCGGTTTGTCGGCGGCCGGCAGATCGAGGGTCGCGTTGCCCTTGCTGTCAGTGGTCAGTTCGGTGCTGGTCAATTCCACCGGGAATTGCCCGAGGTATTGCAGTTCGTTGTCGACCATCGACAATTGCTGGGCACGCAGGCTCAGGGTCAGTTTGGCGTCGGCCACCGGTTTGCCGTCCGGGTACAGCAGCACCAGACTGCCTTTGACCGGCTCGCCGGTGCGGTAATCCTGCTTGGCCAGGTTCAGCGAAATCTCGAAGTGCGGCTTGATGTATTCCGCCACACGGAAGGCGCTGCTGTAGGCCTGATCCTTGTAGTTGAAGCGAATCTCGTACCCACCCGCCACGGCGTTGTCCGGCAACTGGAAACGGCCCTGAGTACCGGCCTTCGAATCAAGTTTCAGATCGAGGTGTTGCAGTTCGGTGCCGGTGGCATCGAGCACGCTGACGCTGACATCCGCCGCACCCGGCAGCACCGAGTCGCGCGCATTCTTGAACTCGCGACCGACGATTTTCAGCGATACCCAATCCCCCGGGCGATACAGCGGCCGGTCGGTGAAAGCGTAGAGTTTGGTGTCGTAGATTTCGCTGTCGTAGTAGAAGTTCTCGGAGACGAATACACCGCCCTCCTCGTCCTCGCCAATCACGAACGAACGCTCGGGGCTGACGTGTTTCAGACGCAGCAAACCGTCCGCATCGGTGGCACCGCTGCTCATTACGCCGAGGCCGTCAGTCCACAGCAAATTGACCTTCGGCACCGAACTGCCTTCGTGTTTGCGCGCGGCCCAGACCAGCAATTCATCACCGGCAATCTTGCTCACCGCCACGGTGTTGGAGACGAACACCATGGTGGTGGCGCGGTACTTGCCGATCAGCGCTTCGACCAGATACAGACCCGGTTTCAGGTTGCCCAACGGAATGTAGACGTTGCCCGGCGCGACGCTGACGAAGTCACTGGAAGACCCGGCCAGATTGACCCCGGCCGGTGGTTGAATCGGTTTGGCCTGCCACAGCGGATATCGGAACTGGCTGACCACCGGCAGACCCGGAATCAGTGCGAATTGAGGCTGTGCGTCATACGGTGTCGGTGCGGCGATGGCGTCGCCCATCTTCAGTTCCGGCACTTCTTCGGTGACCTGTTTGCGCGATTCATAGGAGAACGCACGCTGCATCACCCGACGGGATTTGCGGTACCAGTTGTCCCACAGATACGCGAGGGTGTTGGACAGGCCTTCGCCCTTGAACTGACCGTCGCTGACCACGCGATGCAGGTTCTTCTGGCGCTTGAGGAAGTCCAATGGCTTGTCGATGCGGTACACGCGAATATCGGCGCCGCCGTAAGGCTCCATGCGGAAACGGCGATAGTCGCGGCCAGGTGCTTCAAGGCGCACCATCGCCTGTTCGTCGGCGGCGAAACTGCTGTCCGCCAGCAGGAAAAAGCTTTCACCGGACACTGGCGTGTAGCCGCTCGGCTCCACCGAATCTTCGGCGTTAACAGTCGCCAGCGGCACCAGCAGTGCCAGCAACAGAGGAATTTTTGCGCAGAGTCGCAACATGCGGGCACCGGTCATTGGGAGAGAAAGTTCAGTCGATAGACGCCGATGAAGTTGGGGTTGGCTGCGTCGGGTATCCATCGGGTGTCCTTCCATGTCATGAGTTGCTGCAGGCTTGCCGAACGCATGCCGTTGTCAGTGGGGGTGGTGGTGCCGGTGTGATAGGCGATGTAACGGCCCATCCAGATCATCAGGTGCTGGTCGTCGCCCTGATCGAAGAACATCAGGTCACCGGGCCGCGCCTGCGACACGTCGCGGCTGACCAGATGACTGTTGAACTGAATCAGTTTGATCGCGTTGACGTACGGCCCGACCTTGCCGCCGCCCTGCTGCCATTGCTGGGCGAGCTTGCGCTGATCGTCGCTCAGCGACAGCTCCGGCGGCAGATAGCGATTGGACAGGCCATTGCTGCGCAGCCACTTGTCGTCATGGACTTTCAGCGCTTCGTTGGCGGCGAAACGCACCAGCCCGGCGCAATCCTGCTGATACCAGCGCGGGCTCGGGCCTTGGCTCAGTTGCTCCTGGGCGATACGCACGAACCAGGCGCGGAAAACCTGTGACTGCGCCGGATCGAGCGCCGGGGCTTCCATGGCGCGAGCACCCGCGCCAAGCAACAGCGCAAGCAGGCCGAGGCTGCGAATCAGTGCCGTCACAGCGCTTTCCATTCCAGCGGCAGCCATTGCCAGTGGCCGTCCGGCTCGCTGCCCTCAGGCAGGGTCAGGGCATATTTGCCGTAGCCGCCGAGGGTGCGCAGTTTCGGGATCAGGTAGGTTTGCGCGGCGTTGTAAAACACCGGCTCCATGTCCTGCGGCAGGCTGTCGAGGGTTTCCTGCTGCATCAGTTGCGCCATGGAATCCGGGCCGAAGTAGATCGGCATCAGCACATCTTTGGGCAGTACGTCGGCCATCGGCGGGAAGCGCTTGTCGAGGGTGCCGAGGGCTTTGTCGACCAATTTGTCGTCGAGGGAAAACAGCAACGTCGAACCGTGACGCGCGAGGCTGACTTTCATGAAAGCCTTGCCGCTGATGGCGTCCGGATTATCGGCAGTCTTGGCGGCGTACGGGCCGAAATTGGAGCTGACCTGGCGCTGCCAGACGTGGCTCTGGCCTTCCTGCTTCTCGACCACCGGAAAGACGTTTTCTTCGACGTTGGATTCGAAGGCACCGACCATCGAACCGAACAGTTTGCCGAGATCGCCATCGAGTTTACTGCTGTCCTCGTCTTTCAGACTGGCCACCAGCAACGGCGTGTACAGCCGCGAATCGGCGTACCAGCACAGCCCGGCCGCGCCGGCCACGTGTTCGGTGAGTGTCTGCGCTACGGCGTCTTCGGCACCGAGTTTCACCAGCAACGGTTTCTGCGGTTCGGCTGCTATCGGCAGGGTCACGCAGGCACTCGCGCCCAGCGGCATGGCTTGCCAGACCGGTTTGAAATCGAAGTCCGGCTGGTTGTCCAGCTCATCCATGGCGAGGTAGCTGTGCCAGCCCTTGTCGTCCATGTCGAAACGCAGGCCGGCGAAGTTCGGAATGAAGCGTTGGTAGCCCATGGCGAGGACGCTGAAATTAACCGACAGGCGTTGTTTGATTTCAGGGGTTTTGGCAGGCAGGCCGAAGGCTTCGGGGAACAGTTTTTCGCCGTTGAGCAGTGCTGCCAGCGCTTGCGAAGAGACGTGGCCCGGCTCCTCTTGGGTGCCGCTGTCAGAGTCGTAGTACTTGTTCGGATTGGAGAGCACCACCAGTTTGTCGCCGCGCGAAGCGAACAGCAGCGATTTGCTGGCGTTGTAGCTGAGCTGGTACAGCGGCACCTCGTCGCTACCGATTTTGAGATTGCCCAACACGCTTAGCTGCGAATCATCCAGCGCCACTTTCGCCAACGGCTCCAGCAGTTTCGCCAACCCGCCGCGATCCATCACCAACAGGAAATCCTTCAAGCGACCATCAGCCCCCCGCCACAGCGCGACGTCTGCCGGTTGATCGAAAAGCTGCTCGATCAGGCTGTCCTGCAACTTCAGGTCATGCTCGTAGATGATCCGGCGCAGACTGCCGATCAAGCCCAGGCGATCGGCGTGGGTTTCGTAATAGAAGACGAAATCTTCGGTGAGCGTGGCCTTGAGGAACGGCACCGTCAGCAAGTCCTTGGGCAACTGACTCAGGGAGTGCGTTTCCAGCAAGGCGTCGGGGCGGCTCAGACCGAGTTTGTCACTGGCAAGCTCTGCCGGCGGCGCTTTGGGCTTGAGCAGCAGCCAGCCAAAACCTCCCGCCACGCCGGCCACCAGGACCAATCCGATCAGCAGTACCGGCCAGCGCCGGGAAGGTTTGCCGGCAGGTGTCGGGACGGCCGGAGAAGCAGCGTTATCACTCATGTTCACAAAACCCGAAGTTCATCCGTGGAGCGGGATGCTTAATAGTTGAAAGTCTTGACCAGCAGCAGATCACCGATCGCCCGCAGGGGCACGATGAACGTTTCGCGTTTTTCGTCGACGGTGTTTTCGTTGAGCACCAGCGTGATTTGCGAGGTGATCACCTCGTTCTGGTTGCTGGTCTCCTCGAAGTTATAGCCGCCGTTGCCAAAGTTGCCCCAATAGTTGACGTAAACCAGATAGGTGCCATGCAGCGGCGCGGTCATGGTGAACATTTCCGGGCCGGGACCATCGACGCCATCCGGGTCGAGCCCGCCGCCATTGCTCAGCGCCGGCCGCGCCCAAAAGGCATGCTGGCCATCGGGCGTGACAATGTGCAGATCGAGCTCGGCTTTCGGATCGTCCCATCCCAAGACAAGACGAATTTTCGCCGGCGTGCGCAGGTTATTTGCTTCATAAAATTGCACGCGCTTGAGCGACTGGCCCTCGGCGCTGATCACCTCGACGCTGTTGGAACCGGCGCCGAACGCATAGGGCCGGGCGAAACGGCCCTGGTCGTCGGTGTACAGATTCAGTGGGTTGCCGTTCACGGCGAGACTGTGCGGCGGGCGCATATGCCCGAGAGCCTTGAGCTGGCCCTGGATCATCGTGCGATTGCGCTGGATGCCGCGATCGATCGGCGGCGTGGGATAGGCGACTTGCGGGTTTTCCGTGCGATCGAGCAAGCCGTGGTAGCGCCAGCCGCCCACCGGCTCCGACATCTCTGCTGTCGGCGCGGCCAGCAGCGCAGGCGCGCAGACCAGGCCGATCAGCAGCATAAGAAATGAACGCATGTGATGCCTCCTGCCATGCCTGAACGAAACCTTGCACCCGATCCTCGGTACTTCACAGCGGTGGAAACTGCGTTTCGTCTGAAAGACCCGTGACTGTCGGGTCGTAGAAGGCGCGAAGATTAGCGATTTGGCAGTTTTTTAACAATCGGATACATCTGCTTTTGCGGTAAGAATCACGCACATTTATTGAGCGTGAGCCGAATAGCCGACTTATTCGGCTCACAAAATGAGCCGAATAAACGCCACGCTTACTGGCTCATTGGCACAAGGTCATCTTTGGCCCCTGAGAATCATCCCCGCAAGACCCGCTCATTTGCCCATAAACCCCCTATCTGCTAGTGTCGCGCCGGTTTAACGTCAACCGGAAACTGCCGCCATGGCCCGCAAAAAAGCTGCACTGGATTTCGAACAGTCCCTCGCCGACCTGCAAACATTGGTCGAGCGTCTGGAGAACGGTGAATTGTCGCTGGAAGACTCGCTGACCGCTTTCGAGCAGGGCATCGGGCTGACCCGTGATTGCCAGGCAGCGCTGGCCCAGGCCGAGCAGAAGGTGCAAGTGCTGCTGGAGCGTGATGGCGAACTCGCCGAGGAACCCTTCGACGCGGAACAGCCAGAATGATTGCAGCGTATTCGGCGACCAGCCAGGCCCGAGTCAACGCGGCGCTGGAAAGCCTGTTCAACGCCCCGCTGCCAGAGCTGGCGCGTCTCTACGAGGCCATGCGCTATAGCGTGATGAACGGCGGTAAACGCGTGCGTCCGCTGCTGGCCTACGCCGCGTGCGAAGCGCTCGGTGGCAAGGCTGAGCAAGCCAACGGCGCAGCGTGCGCGGTGGAGTTGATCCACGCGTATTCGTTGGTTCACGACGATTTGCCGGCGATGGACGACGATGATCTGCGTCGCGGCCAGCCGACTACCCACAAAAAATTCGATGAAGCCTGCGCAATCCTCGCTGGTGACGGCTTGCAGAGCCTGGCGTTCAGCGCCTTGCTTAATCCGCATCTGAGTAATCTCGACGCCGACATCCGTCTGCAAATGGTCACGGCTCTGGCTCAAGCCGCAGGCCCGGCGGGTATGGTCGGTGGTCAGGCCATCGATCTCGGTTCGGTCGGCCTCAAACTCGATCAGAAAGCCCTCGAACAGATGCACCGGCACAAGACCGGCGCGTTGATCGAAGTCAGCGTCAAACTCGGCGCCCTGGCCAGCGGCCGTGCCGAAAAGGATGAACTGAAAGCCCTGCAAACTTATGCACAGGCCATTGGCCTGGCCTTTCAGGTGCAGGACGACATTCTCGACGTCGAAAGCGATACCGCGACCCTCGGCAAACGCCAGGGTGCCGACATCGCCCGCGACAAGCCAACCTACCCGGCCCTGCTGGGTCTGGACGCCGCCAAGGCCTATGCCCTGGAATTGCGCGATCAGGCGCTGCACGCCCTGCGACCGTTTGACGCGGCGGCCGAGCCTTTGCGCGAGCTGGCCCGGTATATCGTCGATCGGCGCAACTGACGGCGATTCAGCCAAAAAAGACCAACGCGTGGGCAGGGGGCGATGCATCAGGTAAACTGCCGCATCTTTTATACCTATAACGATTCGCCTGATGCCCACGACGTTTCATGAGATTCCCCGCAAGCGCCC
>NZ_JBIUWI010000034.1:0-305 GCF_044743385.1 Pseudomonas sp. NPDC087639
CCATGGGCTGGCGTCCGGACATGTCCAAGGTCAAACCGACCGGCAAGCGTGTCGCGATCATCGGCGCAGGCCCGGCGGGCCTGGGTTGTGCCGACTTGCTGGTACGTGGCGGCGTGACCCCGGTGGTGTTCGACAAGAACCCGGAAATCGGTGGCTTGCTGACCTTCGGCATCCCGGAGTTCAAACTGGAAAAGACTGTGCTGAGCAATCGCCGCGAAGTCTTCACCGGCATGGGCATCGAGTTCCGCCTCAACACCGAGGTCGGCAAGGACGTGACCATGGAGCAACTGCTCGCCGAATACGAT
>NZ_JBIUWI010000034.1:315-60511 GCF_044743385.1 Pseudomonas sp. NPDC087639
ATTTTTGTGGGTTGTTGTGTTGGTGTTGTGGTTGGTGGTTGTGGTTGTGGTTTTGGTTGGTGTGTTTTTGGGGTTGGGGTGGTTGTCCTCCATGAAGGGCGGTTGTGCCGGTGAGGATCTGCCGGGCGTTTATGACGCGCTGGACTTCCTGATTGCCAACGTCAATCGCAACCTGGGCTTTGAAAAGTCGCCGGAAGATTTCGTCGACATGAAGGGCAAGAAGGTCGTGGTACTCGGCGGCGGCGACACGGCGATGGACTGCAACCGTACGTCGATTCGTCAGGGCGCCAAGTCGGTGACCTGTGCCTATCGTCGTGACGAAGCGAACATGCCCGGCTCGCGCAAAGAGGTGAAGAACGCCAAGGAAGAAGGTGTGAAATTCCTCTACAACCGCCAGCCGATCGCCATCGTCGGTGAAGACAAGGTCGAAGGCGTCAAAGTGGTCGAGACCCGTCTCGGTGAACCGGACGCCCGTGGCCGCCGCAGCCCTGAGCCGATTCCGGGCTCCGAAGAGATCATCCCGGCCGACGCCGTGGTCATCGCCTTCGGTTTCCGCCCGAGCCCGGCGCCGTGGTTCGAACAGTTCGAGATCCAGACCGACAGCCAGGGCCGCGTGGTGGCCCCGGAGCAAGGTCAGTACAAGCACCAGACCAGCAACCCGAAAATCTTCGCCGGTGGCGACATGGTGCGCGGTTCGGATCTTGTGGTGACGGCAATCTTCGAAGGCCGTAATGCGGCTGAAGGGATTCTGGATTACCTGGGCGTCTAACCCCGGGCCCTGAGCCAAATGCAATAACCCTGTGGGAGCGAGCCTGCTCGCGAAAGCGGTCTGTCAGCCAACTTCAATGTTGGATGTACCGGCCTCTTCGCGAGCAGGCTCGCTCCCACAGTTGTTTCTCAGTGTTGCTAGTAGCGCATTCCAGCGCAATTAATTGACCCGATAGACAAAAGGCTGACCTGCATCCGTGCCTTTTGCGTCGCGCTCTGAGAAAATGCCCGCACTTTTTTTCCGGATGCCGACATGACTGCCCTGAAGAACGACCGTTTCCTCCGCGCCCTGCTCAAGCAACCCGTAGACGTCACCCCCGTGTGGATGATGCGTCAGGCCGGTCGCTACCTGCCGGAATACCGCGCCAGCCGTGCCCACGCCGGTGACTTCATGAGCCTGTGCATGAATCCGGAATTCGCTTGCGAAGTCACGATGCAACCGCTCGACCGTTATCCACAACTGGACGCGGCGATCCTGTTTTCCGACATCCTCACCATTCCCGATGCCATGGGCCAGGGCCTGTACTTCGAGACCGGTGAAGGCCCGCGCTTCAAGAAAGTCGTCAGCACCCTGGCCGACATCGAAGCCCTGCCGATCCCTGATCCGCACAAAGACCTCGGCTACGTGATGGACGCGGTCAGCACCATCCGCCGCGAACTCAACGGCCGTGTGCCGCTGATCGGTTTCTCCGGCAGCCCTTGGACGCTGGCCACCTACATGGTCGAAGGCGGTTCGTCGAAAGACTTCCGCAAGACCAAGGCGATGCTCTACGACAACCCGCAAGCCATGCACCTGCTGTTGGATAAACTCGCGCAGTCGGTGACTTCGTACCTCAACGGCCAGATCATGGCCGGTGCGCAAGCGGTGCAGATCTTCGACACCTGGGGCGGCAACCTGTCGGCAGCGGCGTACCAGGAGTTCTCGCTGGCCTACATGAAGAAAATCGTCAGCGGCCTGATCCGCGAGCACGACGGTCGCAAGGTTCCGGTGATCCTGTTCACCAAAAACGGTGGCCTGTGGCTTGAAAGCATCGCTGACGCCGGCGCCGACGCACTGGGTCTGGACTGGACCTGCGACATTGGCAACGCCCGCGCCCGCGTCGGCGACAAGGTGTCGCTGCAAGGCAACATGGACCCGACCGTGCTTTACGCGAAGCCGGAAGCCATCCGCACCGAAGTCGGGCGCATCCTCGCCAGCTACGGCAAGGGCAGCGGCCATGTGTTCAACCTCGGTCACGGCATCACCCCTGAGGTTGATCCGGAACACGCCGGCGCCTTCCTGCGCGCAGTGCATGAGCTGTCGGCGCAGTATCACGAGTGATCGACGCCCAGCTCTAAATTCTGGAAAACAAAAACGCCCGGCTTATGCCGGGCGTTTTTGTTTTGCAATGGGTTTTGCGTCAGGCTTTGACTCCGCCGAGCGGCGGTAATTTCGCCAGCTTCAACGCCACCAACAGCGCCACCAGCAACAACGCGCCGATGAACAAGCCAATCCCGTTCCATCCGCCCAAGTGCCAGAACACCCCGCCTGCCGTCCCGGCAATGCTCGAGCCTGCGTAATAGCTGAACAGATACAACGACGACGCCTGGCCCCTGGCCTTGATTGCGCGCCGGCCGATCCAGCTGCTCGCTACCGAGTGAGCGGCGAAGAAGCCGAAGGTGAAGATCAGCATGCCGATGATTACCAGCGGCAACGGCGTGAACATCGTCAGGGCGAGGCCGACGAACATCAGGGCAATCGTCGCCCACAACACTTTGCGCCGTCCCAGCTTGTCCGCCAGCGAACCGATCTTCGCCGAGCTGTAGATACCCGACAGGTACACCACCGAGAGCAAGCCGACAAACACCTGATCGAGGTTGTATGGCTGAGCCAGCAAGCGATAACCGATGTAGTTGAACAACGTGACAAACGCGCCCATCAACACGAACGCTTCGAGAAACAGCAGCGGCAAACCGGCATCGCGAAAGTGCATGGTGAAACCGTCGAGCAGACTGCGCGGATGCAACGAACGCGAGCGGAAATTGCGTGACTCCGGAAGAATCTTCCAGAACACTGCCGCCGCAATCAGCGCCAGACCGCCGATCACCAGCATCGCCGTGTGCCAACTGACGAAGTCGATCAGCACCCCGGTGATCAAGCGTCCGCTCATCCCGCCAATCGCGTTGCCGCCGATGTACAGACCCATCGCCAGGCCGATGTGTTGCGGGTGAATCTCTTCGCTCAAGTAAGTCATTGCCACCGCCGCCAGCCCGCTCAACGACAGCCCGATCAGCGCGCGCATGATCAGCACGCCTTGCCAGCTCGGCATCATCGAACTGGCGATGGTGCACAGCGCCGCCGCAAACAGTGCAGTGACCATCACCGGTTTGCGTCCGACCCGATCGGAAATCGGCCCGGTAATCAGCAGGCCAATGGCGAGCATGCCGGTGGCGACCGAGAGGATCAGGCTGCTCTGCGCCGCGTTGATCGAATATTCGTGAGATAGCAGCGGCATCATCGGCTGCACGCAATACAGCAGGGCAAACGTCGCAAACCCGCCGCTGAACAACGCCAGCACCGTGCGCATGAACATCGGCGTGCCTTTTTCGATGTAGATCTCTTGCAGCTCGGCGACGACATCGTCGGCCGCAGCGGGCGGGACTTCATGGGCAAGAGGGGCAGCGGCGGTTTTCACATCAGACCTCGGAGAGCACGGCCAGGCAGGCAATGGAAAAAATCATATAGCTGGCTAATGTTTCTATCCAATATATTGTTCGACCTGTTTGATAGCTTTAACGACCTAATGGGGTTTTCATGGAATTGCGTCACCTGCGCTACTTCATCGCCGTCGCCGAAGAACTGCATTTCGGCCGTGCTGCACAAGTGCTGGGCATTTCCCAGCCGCCGCTGAGCCAGCAGATTCAGGCGCTGGAGCAAGAGGTCGGTGCGCGGTTGTTTGAACGCACCAATCGTCGGGTCGAGCTGAGCGAAGCCGGCAGATTATTTCTCGAGGAAGCGCGGCTGGTGCTGGCGCAGGTCGACAAAGCGGCGGATGTCGCCCGGCGTGCGCAACTCGGCGAACTCGGTGAATTGAAGATCGGTTTTACCTCGTCGGCGCCGTTCAACTCGACCATTCCCCAGGCGATTTTCTCGTTTCGTCAGCGTTTTCCGGCTGTGCACCTGAACCTGCGGGAGATGAGCAGCACCATGGTTGCCGACGCCTTGGTGGACGAGTCGATTGAAGTTGGCATCATGCGCCCGCTGGGTCTGCCCGATTCGTTGAGCGTGGTGGAGCTGATGCGCGAGCCTTTGGTGGCGGTGCTCAGTGCCAAGCATCCGTTGGCCCAAGGCAGCGAAGAAGGTCTGTTTCTCTCGGCGCTGGCGCTGGAGCCGTTCGTGTTTTTCCCGCGCAGTTACGGTAGCGGTCTTTACGCACAACTGCTCAGTCTGGCTCGCGATGCCGGATTCAGTCCGCATTTTGCCCAAGAGGCCGGGGAGGCGATGACCATCATCGGGCTGGTGGCGGCGGGGTTGGGTGTGTCGGTATTGCCTGCGTCCTATCAGCGGATGCGCATCGACGGCGTGATCTACCGGCCGCTGCTGGATCCTGAAGCGATTTCAGCGGTGTGGCTGGTGCAGCGCAAGGATCAGAAGTCACCGATGGCCAAGGCCTTTGTCGAATTGCTCACGCGCAAGGTTGAAGGTGATTGATTAACCGCCGAAGGCTGCGATCTTTTGATCTTGCCGTTAAGGCAACCGCACCAAATCCCCCTTCAACGCCACCCGCGTGACAAAAATCCCCGCCCGGCACTCATAGGTATTCAGATCCTTGCGCACATGCTGGTCGTAATAACTGACGATATTGACCACCGCATTCGCCCCGACCCGCTTGGCCTCGGCCTGCAACTTGATCAGGTTCGACTGCAACACCCACTCGCAGGAATCGTGATCGCTCTTGTTGAAGCCATTGGTCTTCAGATCACTGATGACATCGCGCTGCAACAACCGCTGAGTGCCCTGAGGCCCATTCCCGGCCAGATAAAACTTCACACTGCCATCCAGCCGCCCGGCACGGAGCGCGTCCGACAACACCGTCTCGAAGGGCATGTACATCAGATTGGTGGCATGGCTGGCACTGGGGAGCAGTCCGAAGAGCGTGGCGGCGATCAGGGCTTTCACTTGCATGGTCATCTCCTTGACGGTGAAAGTGAACCGCGAGTACTCGGCGGATTGGGGCTCGCTGTTCTGGCAGGCGTTGTGTGATGGTCTGCTTGAATGAGTGTAGGTCGTGTAAATGAAGAGGGCTCGGACGGAAGTACACCGGATACCCTTAAAACAATTAAGAGTAGCCGATGGAAATTAAGCCGACACTCATAACTTGATGTATCAATGTGTGCCTACTCGTCGTCAGCTATCGAAATGAAGTCTTGGATAGATAGTTTTGTTTCAGGTCCATGCGCCTCAACCCGAAGGGTTCAATGCATCGAGCGGTACTTAACAATCAACGAATAATGTTGATCGTGACCACGCAAAACATGGTTTTGCTGTTGTGTGTGTCTCTGATCTCTTGTCTGTAGGGCGCATATCCTTGAGTGAAGCGCCTTATGTTTTCAATGTCTTGCTCGTTCGAGTTTAAAAAATCGTAGGCGGGATTCAGATACTCGTTAATCCTGGATACGAAATCCTGGATGGATAATTGAGTTTCAGATCCATGCGCCTCAACCAAAAGGTTGATAGGCTTGAAAATACGTTTGTTTGATTCAGTGTAAATAAAATCTCCTTCCTTTGTTCGAATGGTGTTCTTGTCATCCGCTGTGACATCTATCATCAGTTGCTGAATTGTTTTTTCAAGTTTTTGTGCGCCGACTATATCGTTCATGGGTATTCCCTTTTGATAAATAAATTTGTGAAGGAATGGTGTGTTAATCCATTCTCCATTGCGTTTATGTCACTGGAGTAATTTAGTTGATCTCTGCAGTCTCTACACCTGTCACTAATGACAGGCGCAGAGACTGATTCGCTATATTTTCGTATTTTTTTAAATGTTTTTGTTTTATGGCGCTTGATGCTTTTTGAGCTAAAGGCATCTAGGTGTTTAATAACAATTTTGTCTGTTCTGTGGCAGTCAAACGCATTCCTATGCTCCAGTTGGGAGCCGCTTTTAGACGAAAAACACAATGGCTACACTGAACTTTTTAGCAAATAAACTTCCAGAATGAAAAAGGGCGCCGAATGGCGCCCTTTGTCGTTCCTACAACTCAACCAATCTGTTTGTGAAAAATCCCCACGCAACGCTACGCTCGACACCATTTTTTACAGGTCGTAGCGGTCGGGGCTGGCCGTTGGGTAACGCTGCGTATTAATCTATGTCAGTTAATTTAACTTGCTGGGCTAGCTTCAATGCCCATTGCCTTGCATCGAACTCTGTATTTGTTCTTGTTGTTGTTTTTGTTTTAATAACTCTGCTCGCCGAGCGGCGTTCTCTGCGTCAAGATCTTTAATTTGCTCCTGATTTAGATTGAGAAGTTCTTTGTCGGATAGGGTTGGCATTTTGATCACCTTGGTCGTTTGGGATAAGCTACGTGAGCATCCTGTGACAGCCAAGCGCATTGCGACACTGTAAGAAGTAACAGTTTTTTAGACGATTTTACGATAATCGTTATTCATTAAATAATAAAGAATGAAACTTCCTGAATGACAGAGGGCGCCGAAAGGCGCCCTTTGTCGTTTCTACAGTTCCATCAATCCACGTGCGCCAAATCTCCACGCAACGCCACGCTCGACACCACCATCCCCGCGCGGCACTGGAATTTCTCGGTGTCTTTGTAGAGGTCGCGCTGGTCGACGCTGGCGATGTTGATCACGGCGTTGGCGTCGGCTTTTTTCGCGGCGTTTTGCAGGGTCGCGAGGGCCGACTGCAGGGCCCAGAAGCAGGCGTCTTCGTCGGATTTGTTCGAGCCGTTGGTTTTGCGGCTGCTGCTCACGGTGTCGAGTTTGCGCACTTGTTTGGGCAGGGTTTCGCCGGCCAGGTAGAACTTCACGCTGCCGTCGAGCAGGCCGGCGTCGGTGGCGCGTTTGACGCCTTCGCGAAAGCTCAGGTAGGTCGGCTCGTCGGCGCCTTGTTTGATGATGCCAAGACTGTTGACGGCTTCGATGTCCGGGTTGATCGACAGCTCTTTGAGCACGTTGTCGCGCAGGCGGTTGACCCAACGGTTGTAGTTGCCGTGGATCTTGCCGTCCTTGGCGTCGAGGCCGTAGCTGCTGCGGTAGTCGATTTCGAACGAGGTCGGGGTGAACGGGATGTCGACTTCGGCATGATGGCGACCGCGTACGGTGATCGCAGCTTTGATCATGCCCGGGCGTACCGATTGCACGACCCATTGACGGTCGTTGAGCGCAGTGACGATGGCGCGGCTCATTTGTGACTGGGTAAAGCCCAGGTTCGGCGAGAACTCTTCCTTGGCGTTGTACACCGGTTTGCTGGTGCAACCGCCGAGTACAAAGGCCAGGGCCAACAGGGCGGCGATGCGGTGAAACTGAGTCATTCCCTTCACTCCAAACGTGTTGCGATCAGTGCCAGCGGCGGAAAATCAACGAGGTGTTGACGCCACCAAAAGCGAAATTGTTGTTCATCACGTACTCGTGATGCATCTGGCGGAATTCGCCGCGCAGGTAATCGAGCTTGCCGCAATGCGGATCGACCTCGTCGAGGTTGAACGTGTGCACGTACAGGTCGCGGTTGAGCATTTCGATGCTGAACCACGACTCCAGCGCCCCGCAGGCTCCGAGCGTGTGGCCGAGGAAACTCTTCTGCGAACTGATCGGCATGCGCTCGCCGAACAAACTGCTGGTTGCCAGTGTTTCGGCAATGTCGCCCTGTTCTGTAGCCGTGCCGTGACCATTTACGTAACCGATGGCATCGGGCGTGAGGCCGGCGTCTTCCAGCGCCAGTTCCATCGCACGGCGCATGGTGGTTTGTTCCGGGCGGGTGGTGTGCTGGCCGTCGGCGTTGCTGCCGAAACCGACGATCTCCGCGTGGATGTGTGCGCCGCGAGCGAGGGCGTGCTCCAGCTCCTCAAGCACCAACATGCCGCCACCTTCGCCGATCACCAGGCCGTCGCGGCCCTTGTCGTACGGGCGCGGGCTGCTTTGTGGCGCATCGTTTTTCAGGCTGGTGGCGTAGAGCGCGTCGAAGACCATAGCTTCGGTCGGGCAGAGTTCTTCGGCGCCGCCCGCGAGCATCAACGGCAGCCGACCGAACTTGATCGCTTCATACGCATAGCCGATGCCCTGGCTGCCGCTGGTGCAGGCGCTGGACGTCGGGATCAGGCGTCCGGTGAGGCCGAAGAAGATGCTGATATTCGCGGCGGTGGTGTGCGGCATCATCCGCACGTAGGAGTTGGCGTTCAGGCCTTCGGCCACCGAGTTGAGCAGCATGTTGCCGAACGCTTTGATCTCGTCGGTGCTGCCGGTGGACGAACCACAGGCCACGCCCATGCGCCCGTCCTTGATCGATTCGTCGCCGAGCAAACCGGCATCGGCCAAGGCTTGTTCCGCCGCACCGACTGCCAGCCGCGACACCCGGCCCATGCTTCGCAATTGCTTGCGGGTCCAGTGTGCGGGCACCACAAAATCATCGATAGGGCCGGCCAGGCGCGTGTTGAGTTCGCTGAAGCGATCCCACTCGTCCATCCGGCGGATGCCGCTGCGGTTGGCCGCGAAGTTGCCGGCGATGGTCTCCCAGTCGCTGCCCAGCGAGGTGATGCCGGCCATGCCGGTGACGACGACGCGCTTCATCAGCACAGGCCTCCGTTGACCGCCAGCACTTGGCGGGTGATGTACGAGGCTTCCGCCGACATCAGGAAATTCACCGCACTGGCCACCTCTTCCGGGGTGCCCATGCGTTGCGCGGGGATCATTTTCATCAGTTCTTCCACCGGCACGTTTTCGTCGAGCATCGCCGTGTCGATCAGGCCCGGCGCGACGCAGTTAACGGTGATTTTGCGCTTGCCCAGTTCGATCGCCAATGCCTTAGCCGCGCCGATCACGCCGGCCTTGGAGGCGCTGTAGTTGACCTGGCCACGGTTGCCGATCAATCCCGATACCGAGGTGATGCAAACAATGCGACCAGCGGCACGGCGGCGGATCATCGGCATCATTACCGGGTGCAGGACGTTGTAGAAACCGTCGAGGTTGGTGCGCAGGACTACGTCCCAATCATCATCGCTCAGGGCCGGGAAAGCGCCGTCGCGGGTCAGACCAGCGTTGAGCACCACGCCGTAATAGGCACCATGGGTTTCGACGTCGGCTTCAAGAATGCTTTTGCAGGCTTCGCGGTCGGCGACGTCGAATTGCAGGATGCGCGCGGTGCGGCCCAGCGCTTCGATTTCGACCTGCACGGCTTGTGCGTCGGCAACGCCGCTACGGCAATGCAGGACGATGTCATTCCCGGCCTGCGCCAGACGCAAGGCAATGGCGCGGCCGATGCCACGGCTGGAGCCGGTGACCAGTACGGATTCAGTCATCGTTCGACTCCTGTGCTTGTTGCAGATATTGGGTTGGCTGTGGCGGGCGGAACACATTCAGTCGAGCACTGACCTCGATGCCGGGCGCGTTGATATGGCACTCGAACACGCCCATGCCATTGTCGTCTTCCAGCGAGCGGATGCCATGGATGGTCAACTCGCTGCCCGCAGGAAACGCCTCGACGTTGCACTCGAACTTGCGCGTGCCGAGCAGAAAGCCCAGCTCCACCGGATTGCCTTTCTGTCGCGCGTGGCATCCGGCGAACGCGGCGACGCTTTGCGCCATCAATTCGATGCCGACCCACGCCGGCAGGCTGCCGTCGGGCAGGTTGAACAAACCCTCGGACTTGACCGTGAGGCGGGTGTAGATCTGCTCATCATCGAAGCTGAGGATCTTGTCGATCAGGATCATGTCGCCAGCGTGGGGCAACAGTTCGGCGAGCGGCCAGTCGGTCATGGGGCGTCTCCGATAATGAGGCTGACGTTATTGCCGCCGAAGGCAAACGAATTGCTCATCAGGTGGCGGGGTGCAGTGGACGACAGGCGTTCGCTGGCGGTCACCCACTTCAGCGGCGGCAGCTCGGGATCGGCCTGGCCATCCCAGACGTGCGGCGGCAGCGCGTGTTGCGGGTTATCGGCGCTGAGGCTCAGCCAGCAGAACGCCGCTTCCAGTGCGCCGGCTGCGCCGAGAGTGTGGCCGGTCATCGGTTTGGTCGAAGAGCAGGCAACGCCCTCGGGGAATAGCGAGGCGACTGCCAGACTTTCCATGGCGTCGTTGTGTTGGGTCGCGGTGCCGTGCAGGTTCAGATAGTTGATCTGCGCGGCTTGCAGGTGGGCGCGGCTCAAGGCTTTCTGCATCGCTTGCAAGGCGCCGCGTCCGCTCGGCTCAGGCGCGGAGATATGGTGCGCGTCGGAGCTGGCACCGGCACCGAGCAAGGCGATGGCCGGGCCGTCGCCACGCTGCTTGCTCATCACGAACAGCACCGCCGCTTCGCCGATGTTGATGCCGTTGCGGTTGGCCGAGAACGGATTGCAGCGCTCGTCGGACACCGCTTCCAGCGATGAAAATCCGTTAAGGGTCAGCTTGCACAGACTGTCGACGCCACCGCACAACACCGCGTCGCACAGACCGAGATCGAGCAGGCGTTGCGCGCTCATCAGTGCGCGGGCGCTGGAGGTGCACGCGGTGGAAATCACATAGGCCGGGCCGCTTAGTTGCAGCCAGTCGGCGAGGAAATTCGCCGGGGCGCCGAGTTCCTGTTGTCCGTAGTCGTATCCCGCCGGGAAATGCTGCTCACGGAGGAAATGCGCCAGGCCACGGCTGGCTTCGTCGATACCCGAGGTGCTGGTGCCGAGCACTACGCCGATGCGGTCGCGGCCGTAGGTTTGGATCGCCTGATCAATGTCGGCGCGAATCTGCAGCGCGGCTTCCAGCAGCAACTGATTGTTGCGACTGCTCTGGTCGGCCAGCGCTGCCGGGATTGGCGCCAGTTCACCGTGTACGGCGGCCACCGGCAACTCACGCTCCGCCACCCAGCCCGCCTCGGGGCGCATGCCCGAGCAGTCGCCGGCGAACAGATTGCGCGCGATTTCTTGCTTGTCGCGGCCCAGGGCGCAGATCACGCCGAGGGCATTCAGGTAGGCAGTCATGGCGTCGTTTCACCGAGTGGGGAGACGCGATAGTGCGGGCCTTTGGGCAGGTTCAATTCGAAGCTCAACGGTTGTGCAAAACGGATGTCCCAGCGCGTCGGCAGCGAACGTTGCCCGTCCTGTTGCTGCGCGGTGGGGTAATTGCGCAGCAGTTCGCCCGGTGGTGTCAGGGCGAACAGCAGCGCGGCGAAGAGCTCCCGGGCTTCCGGGTTGGGCGGCAGCAGGCCGTCAGCCTGCCAGTGGCCGTCGATCAGTTGCTGACGCGCCTGGGGAATGCCCAGCGGGTCCATCATCGACCAGCGGATGCCCGCGCCTTCGCGCTGGATGACGAGCAGCCAGTCCTGACGCTGATCGGCTTGTTGGCGCTCGATGTGCAGTTGCAAGGGCAGCGGCAACGTCGGGTTGCGGGTTGGCAGCGGCGGCTGGCTGGCGCAACCACTTAGCGAAGCAAATAGCACTAACATCAGCCACACCACATACCCTGTGGGAGCGAGCCTGCTCGCGAAGACGCCAGCACATTCAACATAGAGGCTGGCTGACCCACCGCTTTCGCGAGCAGGCTCGCTCCCACAGGTTATGTGGTGCATCAGATATCACCTTGCAATGGCTTGCGGGCGACGACATTCACCAACGTCTCTTCCCGCTGCCCAAACGGCTTCGGTTTGCGCAACCCGGAGCGCTCCAGCAAACCGAAATCTTTCGAACGGCTCCACCACAGATACGGGTACGAGACATTGCGCTCACCAAACTCGAAACCCTGCTCGCGAATCATCTGCAGATACTGCGCCGCACTCTTCTGCACATGCATCGGATGGCGGAACAGCCAGCGGATCACCCAGGTATCAATGTAAGCCTCGGTGGACTCGGCGAACAGCAGATAACCGCCGGGCTTGAGTACCCGGTAAAACTCGGCGAGGGCTTTTTCCTGCTCGACCAGATGATGAAAGGTCTGATGACAGAACAGCAGGTCGACACTGGCGTCCGGCACGTTGAGGGTCGCGCAATCGCTGCCGATCAACTCGACGTCCAGGCCCTGGCGCGCCGCTTCTTCGCCGCTCAACTCAAGGCTGTGCGGATCGGCGTCAACGCCGATCAAACGATGTGGCGCGAAGGTCTGGCGCAGGTGGCGGAACGACTTGCCCTGACCGCAACCGGCATCCAGCAGTACCGGGTTCGCCGGCAGCGACTCGCTGAACAGACCGCGCAGATCGTTGATCGCCACGCGCAACACATGGTGCTGCCAGGTATGGCTGCGCAGGAACCAGAAACCGAAGCGGGTTTCCTCGACGTAGCTGTCGCTCAGGTAACTCATGGGGCGTCCTTTGCACAAAGTTCGGAAATCATCTTCAACCGGCGACGCGCTTCGCTGACGAACGGGTTGCGTTCGTCCCAGGCGTAACCGGCGAGGATCGAGCAGATCATCCGGCGAATTTCCGCCTGGCTGTCCTCATAAAAAATCACGTCCTGAAAGGTGCCGGCGTACCAGCCCTCGACGTAGCAGCGGAAGGTGTCGACGCCGCGCTTCAGCGGCTCGGCAAATTCGCTTTGCCAGTCGACGGTTTCGCCCTGCAACTGACGATGCAGCACCGCGGCCGCCATGCTCGCCGAACGCATGGCGATGGTTACGCCGGAGGAGAACACCGGGTCGAGGAATTCCGCCGCATTGCCCAGCAGCGCGAAGCCCGGCCCGTGCAGGGTTTTGACGTTGGCCGCGTAGCCACCGAGGGTGCGTGCCGGGGTGTCCCACACGGCGTTGTTCAGCACGCCGGCGAGGCTTGGCGTCTCGGCAATGAAACCGCGCAGGCAGGCATCAAGGTCAGCGTCGCGACCGTGGAAATGTTCAGCGGCGGCGACCACGCCCACCGAGCAGCGACCGTTGCTGAACGGGATCGTCCAGAACCAGATATCGCGATGCTGCGGGTGGGTGGTGACGAGGATTTTTTCGCGGTCGAAGGCCGGGTTGTCGATGTGATCTTCGACGTGGGTGAACACGGCCTGACGCACCGGGAAATTCGACGGCGCTTCCAGATCCAGCAAGCGCGAGAGCACGCGACCGTAACCGCTGGCATCGAGGACGAAATCGGCCTCGACGCGGTATTCGCTGCCGTCTTCGCGTCGCACATCAAGTTGTGGTTTTGCCCGCTCGAAATCGACGCTGACGATGGCATCGCCATAGCGGATCTCGGCACCTTGCAGCGCCGCTTGATCGGCCAACAGCTTGTCGAAATCGGCGCGCTGCACTTGGAACGTGGTCGGCTTGCCGTTGGTGAAGGTGTCGCCGAAATCGAACGCGCTGTAGCGCTCGCCCCAGGCAAACGCGGCGCCGGTCTTGCGCTGGAATCCGGCGGCGTTGACGGCGTCGAGCATGCCCGCTTCTTCGACGAAGTCCAGGCAGTGGCTGAGCAGGCTTTCGC
This sequence comes from Pseudomonas sp. NPDC087639, assembly GCF_044743385.1. Lineage (NCBI taxonomy): Bacteria > Pseudomonadati > Pseudomonadota > Gammaproteobacteria > Pseudomonadales > Pseudomonadaceae > Pseudomonas > Pseudomonas sp. NPDC087639. The sequence continues at coordinate 13,653 of NZ_JBIUWI010000034.1, forward strand.
CGATGGAAAACCGTGGGAAGTGTTGGCGCTCGATCACCAGCACGTCGTGGCCCTTGCGCTTGAGCAGCGCGGCGGCGATGGCGCCGGACGGGCCGGCGCCAATGATCACTACCTGACGACGTTGCATTTCAACGGTTGGCACGTGAACTCCCGGGCGCGATGGCAGTGTGTTTGAGGGGCGTGCGGTGCAGGCCGATCAGGGCCGGCAACAGCGTCGCGATCAGGCCCATCACCATCAGCGCGAAGTACAGCGCGGGGGTGATGAGTTGTTGTTGCAACAGCAAGTTGAGAAAGACGATTTCGCTCAGGCCGCGAATATTCAGCAGCACGCTTTCGCGCCAGCGGCTGGCGCCTTCAAACGAGGCACCGGCCCAGCCGAGACCGAGCCAGTTGCCGAGCAGTTTACTGGCAATCGGCAACAGCAGCAGTGCCGCCCATTGCACGGCGCCGAGGCTGGCGAGGGCGGCGTGTACGTCGATCTGGACGATGCCGAACGTGAGGATCAGCGGGATCGCGATCCACGTTTGCAAACGGCTCATCCAGCGCGCCGGCAGCGGCAAAACCAGCGGCACTTTCAGCGCCGCCATGCACAGCAGATAACCGATGCCGAAGATCAGCGCGTTGAGTTTGTAGTGCTCGGCCATGACCAGCAGCGCAAAGAAACCGAGGCTGTAGGTCAGCGGCCGACGAACACCGAACAGACGCAGCAGCAAGGGCACGCAAGCCAGCCCTAGCGGCAGCAACAGACTGCTCAAATGCAGACTGCCCTGAGCGAGACCGAACAACGTCCAGCAGGTCAGGTCGATCAGGATCGCGGTTTGCACCAGACGCCGGGTGGCAGCGGGCGGGTAATCGATGTGACGCAGATACAGGTACAGCACCGGGATCGCGGTAATCGCGAACACCAGTCCGATGGCCAGCGAGTTCAGCCACGGTTGCACCGGCAACAGCCAATACGCGGCCGCCAGACCACAGGCGAACGGCACGGCGAAACTCGGCACGGCGATTTTCACGCTCTGGCGATCCAGGCGCAGGTCGATCACATCGCTGAGGATATGCCCGAGCAACAGCGCGAAACTCAGGCTGTAGAGGTTTTTCAGCCACACCGGCGCGATCAGTTCAGCGCCGCTGAGCTGCCAGCCCGGTTCGATCCAGAAATACATCAGCAGCGGCAAGCCGAAACTCGCCAGCAGTAACTGGCTGACAATCGGGATCAGGCCGAAGTGGCGACCGATGCGCGTGGCCACGGCGAACAACGCCAGGGCCAGCAACCAGAAACCGATGACCATCATGCGGCATGCTCCGTAACGGTGGCCGTGTGTTCATGACGCCCGGCCCACGGCGCGAGCATGAAACTGAACGCCAGACCGAGACTCACCGACAGGCCGAAATTGCTCACTGCCGGTGTGCTGGAAACCGCCAGCAAGCCAAACGACAGCCATGTGGTCACGGCCGCCAGCAAGGTGCCGAGCAGGCTTACCGCCGCACCGCCCACCTGCTCACGCATGAGAATCGCGTAGTCGACGCTGATCGCTGTCACCAGCAACAGGCCGAACAGGCTGAACAGGGTCAGCGGCTGGCCGAGCCAGCCAAGGCTGGCCAGACTGCACAGCGCCGCCAGCAACGGCAGGGCGACGATGCGCAACGCGCCGCCGAAACCGAATGGCAGGATCAATACCAGCACGATCAACACGCAGGAAGCGAGTTTCAGTTCGGCGGCGCTGATCTGCGTGGCCGCGAAAACGTTGTTCAGCTCACCGAGGCGATCCACCAGCACCACGCCCGGCAGATCCAGCGCCTGCACCCGCAGCAGCGAAGGGTTGTTCAGGCCTTGCAGGCTGGTCATCGCCGCCACACCGTCTTCGGTGGGGCCGAGCCACAGCGTGCGATAGGGCTCGCCGAGCGGGCCAGCCAGCGCGGCGTCGATGTCTTCAAGCGGTAGCGTCTGCAACTGTTGCAGCTCGGTTTGCAGGGCGGCGAGGGGGACGCCGAGATCAAGCAATGGCTGCCAGACCTGTGGCAGTTTGTTCAGCGCGTCGCGCACTTGCTGTTGCTGACTCGGCGGGCTGACCAGTTGATCCAGCGCCAGATAGCCTTGCAGTTTGTCGAGGTTGACCAGTTGCTGCAGCCGATCGCTCAGCGCGGCCTGACGTTCGAGCAATTCTTGCTGGTTGGCCGCGCGAACGAGGAAGAATTGACTGGTCGGCTGATAGCCAGTGATGCGCGCAATGGTCTGCGCTTCATCGGTCAGCCGTTGCGGTGCGCCGACCCATTGGCGGATGTCGTTTCTGCTTTGCAGTTGCAACAGACCGCCGATGCAGAAGGCGATCAGCAGTGCGAGCAGCACCGGTGTATGGACACGCTCGAGCAATTTTTCCCGCAGATTAATCAGGCGTTCGGCCAGATGCAGCGGCCATTGCGCCGGGCGCAGTTCGACATTGTTCAGCAGCGCCGGCAGCAGGCACACCGCCGACAGATAGGCGCCGAGCAACCCGGCGGCGGAGAACACGGCAATTTGTGTCAGCGCCGGGAACGGTGTCCACGCCAGCGCCAGATAACCGATGGCGCTGGTGATCAGACTCAACGTCAGCCCGGACAGGGTCAGGCGCAGGGCCGGCCAGCTGCGCCAAGGCTTGAGGCTCCAGCTCTTCGACAGATAGTGCAGCGGGTAATCCACTGCCACGCCGATCAGGCTGGAACCCAGTACCAGGGTCATCACATGCATACGGCCGAACAGCGCTACACACGCTACCGCCCCGAACAGCATGCCGACCAGCACCGGTACAAACGCCAGCAACACCCGCCAGCGGCGGAACGCCAATAGCAAAAGCAGCAGGATGCCGAGGGTGGCACCACCACCGACCCAAGTCATCTCGCGAGTGGCTTGCTGCTGACCGTTTGCGGCGTAGAGCAATCCGCTGGCGGCCAGTAATTGCACATCGGATTTCGCCGCCTGCTCGCGACTGTGCTGGAGCAGATCCGCCACTTGCAGCGGCAGGTTCATATCGAAAGCGTTGCCGGTGGTGCGCGCACGCAGCAGCACCCAGCTCTTGCCGTCGGCGTCGGCGACCAATGCACCGCTGCCGATGTCCAGTTGCACCGCGCCGTGTTGCGGCTGGCTGTTCTGGATGCGCCCGGTGAGGCCCAGCCAGTCATTCTGGTTCGGCACCAGACTGAAGCCGGTGAAGGGGTCGAACAGCGCCTGCACCCGTTGCTGAATAAAGGCGTCGGGATGTTCGATCAGCAGTTGCCGATCATCCGCCGAGAGCATCGCCAGCCGCCCTTGCAGCAATTGCGTGCGCAGGGCCGGCAGGTCGGCTTGCAGGTTCCACTGCACTTTTTCGAACAAGCCGCTGGCCTGCCATTGCTCGCCCAGCGTCTGCGCCATGGCCACCGCTTGCTGGCGATCGGTGTGGCCGACCAGCACCAGCATTTCGCGGTTGAGCGGTTCCTGCATGCGTTGTTCGGCGCGCAGTTCGAGAGCGTCAGGACTTGTGCCCGGCACCAACTCCATCAGGTTGGCCGACAGCGGCGCACCGTCGCGCCACTGCCAACCGGCCAGGGCGACAACTGCCAGCAGCAGAATCAGGAACAGCCAGGGTAGCTTGCGTTCACTCGGCAAAGTCATGTTGCTCCGCGTCGCTCAACGGTTGGCCGGCCGTGCTGTCCTGCATGCGCAGCACGGTACTGTCGCCCTGGGTTTCCAGCAGTTCGATGGTTTGCACCAACTCGCCGCCGTCGATGTTGATCTGGTTAAACACTTGCTTGAGCAGCATCGAGCGCGGGGTCAGAGTCAGTTTCCATTTCTGCGCATCGCCGCTCAGGGCCAGTTCGAAATCCCGTTGCAGGCCACTGCTGTCGCCCTGCAACACGGCGAGGAACAAGCGGTTCTGCTCGGCGCCAGCGCTCTTGTTCGGCAGCAATTGCCAGCCGTTGCCGTCACGCCGGGCAATGCCTTTGGCGCTGATGCGGTAATCCTGTTGCAGCGGGGTTTTCAGCAGCCAGAGCAGACCGTGATTTTTCGCGAGAACGAAACTGCCCTTGCTGATCAGCGGCTGGGGCAGGGCGCGCAGGTGTTTTTCCTGGATGAACTGGCCGTGGATCACGTCCGGTTTCGCCAGTTGTTCACTGAGCTGTTGCAGATCGAAGGCGTTAGCCAGAGACGACACCGCCAGCAGCGCCAGTACGCTCAAGCCTTTAACAAAAACATTCATCGCAGCATCCTTTCCACGGCATTGGTGAAGACTTTTGGCGAAGCCAGTTGCATCTCGCGGCTGCTCACTTCGACCGCCACTTGCACCGAGCTGGCGCGGGTCAGGCGTTCGCCGCTTTGCAGGTCGGTGATCAGATAATTGATCTTCAGGCGGTTTTCCCACTCCACCAGACTGGCGCGCACGTTCAGCTTCTGGCCGAACACCGCGCCACGCACGTAGCGCAATTGCAGGTCGATGATCGGCCAGGCGTAACCGGACTCGACCATGTGCGTGTAGTTGTGGCCGATCTTGTCGAGCAGCGCGCAACGCGCCACTTCCAGGTATTTGACGTAATGGCCGTGCCAGACCACGTGCATCGTGTCGACGTCAAAGAACGGCACGAGGATTTCCGTATCGGCGTGAAGCACTCCGGCACTACGCATGCAGCCTCCAGTGTTGTGCGGCGATGCGTTGCAGGCACAGGCGCAGCTCGCCCTCCAGTGCACGGTCTTCGATGACCGGCGGGAAGTCCTTGGCCAGCTCCTCGTGCATGGCGGCCAACGCTGGCGGCAGTGGTCGGGCGTCTTCGGCCTGACCCCGCAGCCACACCCCTTGGTTAGCAGCGAGCAGCGTGGCCGCGGCGACTTGTTCGGTCAGCTCCAGCACGCGGATCGCATCGCGGGCAGCGATGGTGCCCATGCTCACCTTGTCCTGGTTGTGGCACTCGGTGGAGCGCGAGAACACGCTGGCCGGCATGGTGTTTTTCAGCGCCTCGGCGGTCCACGCGCTGGTGCCGATCTGTACAGCCTTGAAGCCGTGGTTGAGCATCGCTCGATCTGCGCTGGCGCCGGACAGGTTGCTCGGCAAACCGTGGTTGTAGCGTTCGTCCACGAGCAACGCGAGTTGGCGGTCGAGCAGGTCGGCGACGTTGGCCACGAGGTTTTTCAGGCTGTCCATGGCAAACGCGATGTGCCCGCCGTAGAAGTGCCCACCGTGCAAAACGCGCTCGGCTTCGGCGTCGATGATCGGGTTGTCGTTGGCGCTGTTGAGTTCGATCTCGATGAACGAACGCAGCCAGTTCAGGCTGTCGGCCAACACACCAAGCACGTGCGGGGCGCAGCGTAGCGAGTAGCGATCCTGCAAGCGATGCAGCGGCGCGGTCGGCGCGTCGATCGCCAGATCCTTGCGCAGCCACGCGGCGACTTGCATCTGCCCAGGATGCGGCTTGGCGGCGAACAGGCGTTCATCGAAGTGTTCCGGGTTGCCTTGCAGCGCCACCACGTTGAGCGCGGTGATGCGCGTGGCCAGTTGCAGCAGGTAATCGGCGCGGGCGTAAGCGAGGCAGGCGAGGCCGGTCATCACGGCGGTGCCGTTCATCAAGGCCAGCGCTTCTTTCGGGCGCAGCACCAATGGTGTCCAGCCCAATTCGCGATGCACATCGGCAGCCTGACGGCGCTCGCCACGGAACATCACTTCGCGCTCGCCGGACAGTGTCGCGGCAACGTAGGACAGCGGCGTCAGATCGCCGCTGGCGCCGACCGAACCTTCTTCCGGGATCAGCGGCAGGATGTCGTGTTCGAGGAAGGCGTGCAGTCGCTCCAGCAGTTCCACACGCACCCCGGACACGCCGTGGCACAGCGACTGCAAACGCGCCGCCAGCACGGCGCGGGTGGCTTGCGCGTCGAGCAGTTTGCCCAGCCCGCAACCGTGAAAAGTGTAGAGATGACACGGCAGCGCTTCGACGTGATGCAGCGGCACCGCGACCACGCAGGAATCGCCGTAACCAGTGGTCACGCCGTAGATCACGCCTTCCTTGTCCAGCAACGAATCAAGGAACCGCGCGCCCTTGGCGATGCGCTCGCGGTAAGCCGCGTCGCTCTGCAACTGCACGGGCGCCTGACGGTTGGCCAGGGCCAGCACGTCTTCGATGCGCAAAGGGCGTTCGCCGAAGGTTACCGGCTCATGGGTTGGCGTCGTCATCGGTCTTCCAGAAAGGGTAAAAGTTGAACCATTGCTGCGGCGCTTCGAGGCAATAGTGACTCAGGCGCTGCGCATAGCGAGTGGCCCACTGATGAATGACCTGATCGCGCTCGCGGCGTGTCCACACCACAGCATCGGCGAAGGGTTCGAGGGTCAGGCGATAGTGGCCGTCGGGTTGCTTGAGGCACATCAGCAGATTGACCGGGCACTTCAGCAGGCCGGCCAGCAACCACGGGCCTTGCGGAAAGGGCGCCGGGTGGCCGAGAAAGTCCACGCTGACGCTGCGCCCGCCGTGCAGCGGTACACGGTCGCCGGCAATCGCCAGCCATTCGCCGCGCTCCAGGCGTTCGTGCAGTTGCAGCATGATCACCGGATCGAGTTCGCTAACCTGAATCAGGCGCAGATTGGTCGCCCCGGCCTCGCCGAGCAGGCGGTTGAATTGCTCGGCATGCTTGGTGTGCACCAGCACATTCATCGTGACCTTTTCGCCGATCTCGGCCAGCGCCCGGCACACTTCAAGATTGCCCAGGTGCGCGCCGACCAGCAGTTGCCCGCGACTGCCGCGCAACTGATTGCGCAACAGCGCCGGGTCGATGATTTCGATCTGCTCGATACGCAGCTTGCCGTTCCACACATCAAGCTTGTCGAGCATCGAATCGGCGAACGCCATGAACTGGCCGAACACCCGCCAATGGCCCGGACGCAAGTCTTCGCGTTGGCTCCATTCGGCCAGTCGCTGCTGATACTGCCAGGCACTGCGTCGCGCGGTGCGGCCAAACAGGAAGAAGTACAGAACGATGCCGTACAGCAATGGGCTCAGCAGCCGCCGGCCAAGGACTTTGGCGGCGAACGCGGTGAATTTCATCAGCAGAAAACTGCCGCGCTCTTCGCGGTCGGCCCAGTGCTTCTTGTCGGTCTCGACGCTCATGTGCGCCACCGTCGCCAGAGGATGACGGGCAGGCGCAGCAACATGCCGAAGAACAGCCGCGTGTGCATGCTGGAAATCAGCGCGTTGTCGTGGAACAGCCGGAAGTGCGACACGCCATCGAGCGGGTAATGCACGCTGGTTTGCAGCCAGCGCATCGGCTGATTGCGCCACGACAGGCGCACCAGAATGTCCGAATCGAAATCCATGCGTTTGCCGACTTTGGCCGAGTCGATCACGGCCAGCGTCGGCGCCAGCGGATAAACGCGGAAGCCACACATCGAATCGCGGATTTGCAGCGACAGCGTATTGATCCACACCATCACGTGGGTCAGGTAGCGCGCGTACAAACGGCCCTTGGGCACGCTCTTATCGAACAGCGGAAAACCGCAGATCATTGCTTCAGGACAGGCGCGGGATTCCTCGACGAAACGGGCGACATCGTGCAGGTCGTGCTGGCCGTCGGCGTCGACCTGCAAGGCATGGCTGAAGCCCAGTCGCGACGCTTCACGCAGACCGGTCATCACCGCGCCGCCCTTGCCCTGATTGGCGGTCAGCCGCACCAGAAACACGTTGTCGCGCTCGGCCAGAGCATCGAGTACGCGTGCGCAGGATTGTGTGCTGGCGTCGTCCACCAGAATGCACGGCAGGCCTTGGGCGAGCAGGGCGTCGACCACGGTACCGATTGCGGTTTCGTGGTTGTAGACCGGGATGACGGCGCAGGGGTTATGCATGATCGGCCTCCAGCAAAATCCGCCCGCTGGAGCAGGTGGCGCTGTCGTTGCGGTAGGCGAAATACAGTTTGCCGCGCTCGGGATCGAAGCGCAGGTGCAGCTGGATTTCATCGCCGGGGCGCACCAGTTGCTGGAATTTCAGCACTTCCATGCCGGCGAACGTGCCGGACAGGTTCAGCAGTTGGCGACCGAGGTTCAGCGCCCATTCCACCTGCACCACACCGGGCAGCACCGGGGCTTTGGGGAAGTGGCCGCTGAAGTAGGCCAGATCCGGCGGCACACTGAGTTGCAGGCTCCATTCGCCGTCGGTTTCGACTTGCTCCAGCACTTCGGGGGCTTTCGGTCGAGACGCCAGCAGCAGCGCTTCGACATCGGCTTGCGGCAGTTTGCCTTGGCTGTTCAGCGGCAGTTGCCGCACCAGACGCCAGCGACGCGGCAGGGCCAGGGCTTCGCAATGCTGGCTCAGGTGCTTGCGCAGGGTTTCGGTCAGGCTGCGGCGGCCATGTTCGCGTAACGCAAACAAACCGTCTTCACTGAGCACCAGCAACGCGCCGAGGACGGCACGATTTTCCTGCACCACACCCAGCCGCGCTTCGGCGACCCAGTCGTGGGCGACCAGCGCTTGCTCCAGCATCGGCAGGGAAATGCGTTTTTCTTCGAGTTTGACGATCCGGTCCAGTCGCCCCAGCAATTGGAAACGACCGTCGGCTGCAATGCGCGCGGCATCGGCGGTGTGTTCAACATGCCCGGCAGGTAGATACGGTGAGGCGATCAGCAGGGCGCCGTCGGCGTCCTGACTCAGTTCGACAGCGGCGAACGGCTGCCACAGGGTTTCGCCCTGGCGCCAGGCGATACCGCCGGTTTCCGAGCTGCCGAGGATTTCCGTCGGCCATTGCTGCAGACGCTGATGCAGGCTCTGCGCCGCTTCGGCCGGTAACGCACCGCCGGAGGAAAACACCTGACGCACCGCGCTCAGCGCCGGCCAGTCGAGGTTATCGCCCATGCGCTTGAGCAGCGCCGGACTGGCGACCCAGGCGAAAGCCGAATGCTCGCGACTGGCGCGCTGCAAATCCTCGGGGAAGGCCAGTTGCTTGCGCACAAACGTCCGCCCGGCGCACAGCGGCCATAGCACGCGGAACAGCAAACCGTAGATGTGTTGGGTGGCAACGCTGCCGATAATGCAGGCTTCGCCGAGATCCGCGCCCCACAGCTGTTCCAGCGCTTCGACCTCATTGGCCAATTGACGCAGGGTCTTGTCGATGCGCTTGGGTTCACCGCTGGAGCCGGAAGTACACAGGCTCAAGCGGCACTCATCGAGATCCAGTTCAGCGCCTGGCATTGCAGGCTCATGCAAGTCAGCCAAGCGACTGTCACCGGTTTGATCGGTCAGCCACAGATCGACTTCACCCGACCAGCGCTGACGGGTCTGCGCTTGCAGATCCGCGGGCAGCAAGACACTGACGCCAGCACGCCACGCGCCAAGCAGGGCGATGGCCAGTTCGGCGGCATCTTCCAAATGCACGGCCAGACGCTGCACGCCTTTGGCTTGCAGGCCGGCGGCAAGGCGCAACGCTTGTTCGCACAGTTGCGCGTGATCGAGTGCCGGTGCGTGGCTGATCGCCCGCGCCGGCAGGGCCTTGAGCAACAGCTGCTCAAGTTTTATCCAGTTCATGTACGGCCTCTTACCCGTTGTCGTATCAGCCATTCAATGGCAAACATCAGGCCGATCAATCCGTAGGAGATCAGGCCGGTGTACAACATCCACCAATTCAGCGGCGCCCACAGGGTGAGCAGGGCGGCGCACAAACCGTTGCAGAAGAAAAACACGCTCCAGGCCACCGTGACCTGACGGGTGTAGCGGATCGCCTCGGACGGCAGTTGCGGTTCACGTAGCCGCGCCAGACGCTCGACCATCGGCGGGCCGAATTTCAGGCTCAGGCTGAACAGCACCAGCATGAAGCCGCTGATCAGCACCGGATACCAGCGCAGCAGCAAAGGGCTGTCGAACACTGCCAGCAGCAGGCAGAACCCGATCGCAACGCCGGCCATCCACAGGCTGCCGGGTTTGCGCTCGCCGGTCAGCGCGCGCGCCAGCCACAGGCTGCCCAGCAGCAGACCGAACTGCCACGGGGCGAAGTGCTCCATGCCGAAATACACCGCAAAGGGGTACAGCAGGCCGGCCAGCAGCAGGCCGAGGCCGATCAATCGGCTCATGCGGCCGGTTGAACCAAGCGGTACACCGCCTCGACCACGTCACGCACGGTACGCACCGATTTGAATTCTTCGGCGGCGATTTTCTTGCCGGTCTGACGCTTGATGTGATCGATCAGATCGACCGCGTCGATGCTGTCGATTTCCAGATCCTGATACAGGTTGGATTCCAGGCTCACACGGGCCGGATCCAGTTCGAACAGCTCGACCAGGGCATCGCGCAGGGTGTTGAAAATGTCGTCACGAGTTTGCATGGTCCGGTCTCAAGCTGCCTGTTTTGCCGTGACGAAGGCCGCAAGGCTCGCCACGTTGGTGAAGTGGTTACGGGTGTCTTTGGCGTCGGCGTCGATCTTGATGCCGTACTTTTTCTGGATCGCCAGACCCAGTTCAAGCGCGTCGACCGAATCCAGGCCCAGGCCTTCGCCAAACAGCGTCTGGTCGTCGCCGATGTCGTCGACGCTGATGTCTTCGAGACCTAAGGCGTCGATGATCAGCAGTTTGATGTCACGGTGCAGATCGCTCATCTTCGGCGAGCTCCTTGATGAAGTAAGAGTGCAAATAATCGTTGAGCTTGCGCGAAGCCTGCGGTGCCGGGCCAAGCGCTGCGAATGTCTGTGGATCTATATCGGCCCCGACGCGAAAACTGAAATGCACGCGGCGGCTGGGGATCCGATACCAGGGCTCGGCTTTGGTCAGCGTGGTCGGGCTGACCTTGATGATCACCGGGGTAAGAATTTTCGCACCGCGCAGGGCAATCGCCGCCGCGCCCCGATGAAAGGACGGTGCCTGCCCCGGTTGAGTGCGGGTGCCTTCGGGGAAAATGATCAGGGTCTGACCGTTTTGCAGGGACTCGGCGGCGGCATCGAGCATGTCCATGCTGCCGTCATTGCTGATGTATTCGGTGCTGCGCAGCGGGCCACGGGTGAAAGGGTTTTCCCACAGGCTTTTCTTCACCACGCAATTGGCCTGACGTACCAGGCCGATCAGGAACACCACATCGATCAGCGACGGGTGATTGGCGATGATCATCTGCCCGGGACGGCCGAGACGTTCAGCGCCTTGAATGTCGTAAGTGAGCACGCCGGTGCGGGCCATGAACCGGACAAAAAACCAGAACAGTCGACTGACGGTCTGCCGCGCGCGTTGGCGGTGTTTCAGGGCATCGCCCGGCAGGCAACCGAGCAGCGGAAACACCAGTATCCGCAGGCACAGCCCGCCCAGCCCGAATAGAGCGAAGCTTGCGGCGGTGGCCAGCAGGCGCCAGTAATAGGCGTCGCGGTGCTTTTCGGTCACGGTTTGCGTTGCCAGGTCCATACACGATTTTTCCAGGCATGTTGGCAAAGGGTTTGCTGGCCGAGCAGGGTACGCAGCAGATTCAACGCGTGTGGCCAGTGCGCCTTGGACAGTGCTTCTGAGGTGCTGTTCAGGGTCAGCCGCCAGTCGGTACCCGGGGTGAGCAAAAGGCCTACCGCGTAAGGAAACGGCACGTCGTCGATCCACCGCGAATAGGCTTCCGGCGGTTGTTCTTCGGTGATCACCAACAGCACGGCCGGCGCGCCCTCATTGAGCAGGGCCGCGGCTTCGAGCATGCCGTGTTCGAGACCGTCACCCGCGGCGGCGAGGGCGGTCATTTCGCTGGTTTCGCCACGCATGATCGACCACAGACCGATGATCGCGTTGTGCACCGACAGGCTGAACTGGGTCGGCGACAGCGGTTCGTCCTTGGCCAGATCACTGAGAATCTCGTAAGTACGCGGAGTTTCGCCGTGTCGCGAGACAAACACCAATGGCAGGTTGTCCCGTCCGTCGGCCAACGGCCAGCCAACACTGAAGGCCATTCGCGCCAACCGACTGAGACGGCGGCGCTGCATGGCCGGCAAAAACGACACATCGGGCGCGGCATCGCTGCTCTGGAGCACGACCGGTTGTCGGCTCCAGGCCTGCCAGGCGTCCACGCTGTCGAGCCCCGGGGCCCATGCGCGCCATTGGGCGATGTTGAAGTTGATCACGGACATTCATCCCGCCCCTGCGGGCATTTGTTGACGCGTTGAGTCGCCAAAGCCGCAGCAGGCTTGACGTGGCGCTAGGCACCGGGTGGCGCGCATTATCCCGGTGCGACGAGTGTGTAGCAAATGCTGGTTACATTTTGCGCAACGAAATGTACCGAATGGTTCGCTGAAAAACTGTCAATTGGCCATTATCCAGATTGGCAGAGGCTTGTCTGTCGGGCATCTCGGCAATTGATGGCGGTTTTTAGTCGGTCTGCATGCGGATATTTGCACCTGACCTTGTAGTCCACTGCTGTGAAGGTAGCGAAGCGAGGCCGCGCGCATCTACACTCGGTCATTCTTTGATACACGGAGGTTTGGTCATGCGGCGCGTGGTGTTCAATCAGAAAGGTGGCGTGGGCAAATCCAGCATTGCCTGCAATCTGGCGGCGGTCAGCGCGAGCGAGGGGTATCGCACGCTGTTAGTGGATCTCGATGCCCAGGCCAACTCCACTCAGTATCTGACCGGGCTTACCGGCGACGACATCCCGATGGGCATTGCCGACTTCTTCAAGCAGACCCTGTCTTCCGGACCTTTTTCGAAAAAGAACCAGGCCGATATTTACGAAACCCCGTTCGACAACCTGCACATCATCACCGCCACGGCCGAGCTGGCCGACCTGCAGCCCAAGCTTGAGGCCAAGCACAAGATCAACAAGCTGCGTAAGTTGCTAGATGAGCTATCGGAAGATTACGACCGGATCTACCTCGATACGCCTCCAGCGCTGAATTTCTACGCGGTATCGGCGTTGATTGCGGCTGATCGTGTACTGATTCCCTTCGATTGCGACAGTTTCTCGCGCCAAGCCTTGTATGGCCTGCTGGCGGAAATCGAAGAATTGAAGGAAGACCACAACGAAGGGCTGGAAGTCGAAGGCATCGTGGTGAACCAGTTCCAGGCCCGGGCAAGCCTGCCGCAGCAGATTCTCGATGAGTTGATCGCCGAAGGTCTGCCGGTGTTGCCGGTGTATCTGACCAGTTCAGTGCGGATGCGCGAGTCGCATCAGGCCAATACGCCGCTGATCCACCTCGATCCGCGACACAAACTGACCCAGCAGTTTGTCGAACTGCACAATCTGCTCGAAGATGCCTGAAAACCAATGTGGGAGCTAGCAGGCTAGCTCCCACAGGGGATGCGCGGGGTATCAGATCCCCTGGCTACGCAGCCAGCTCATCAACTGCGGCAACGGAAACGCGCCACTCTGCCGTGCCACTTCCCGGCCGTTCTTGAACAGAATCAAACTCGGAATCGAGCGAATCCCCAACTGCGCCGACAACTGCTGATTGGCTTCGCTATCGAGCTTGGCCAACCGGCACTTGCCCGCCAATTGTGCCGCCGCCTGCTCAAACACCGGTGCAAACGACTTGCACGGCCCGCACCAGTCCGCCCACACGTCCACCAATAGCGGCAGATCGCCCTTGATCTGGCTGGCGTAATCACTTTGCTTGAGTTCGAACGGTTTGCTTGACAGAACCGCAGATTTGCAGCGCCCGCACTTCGGCTGGTCGGCGAGGCGCTCGGCGGGGATGCGGTTGAGTCCGTTGCAGGATGGGCAGGGGATTAGCAGTGGGTTGGTCATAAGCGAGATCCAAGGGAGAGCTGATAACAGCTAGTTGGAGACGTTTGCTCATATTTTCAATCGTGCACCTCTTCGCGTTATGCCTAGGCTGAGGACGAAGCAGGCGAGTCCGTTGGTCTGCCTTCCAGTATCGCAACTTGCGATATTTCTGGTTTGTGATTAACTCCCCATAGCAGAATGCGATAAGGATGTTGCATGCATGTCATCACTGACAAACGAATACGAGAAGCAAAGGAAAAATGGCCTAATGCGGCCAATGCGCTGGATCATTGGCTTGAAGTGGCCAAAGGGGGCAAACCTACGGACTTTGCCGCCATGAAGGCGCTGTTTCCCGCCATCGATAAGGTGGGTGAATTTCATGTTTTCGATATTGGTGGGAATAAGCTGAGGCTGATTGCCTACGTCAGATATCGACCTCAAAAACTTTACATCAAGCACGTGTTGGATCACCGCGAGTACGACCGCGGCAAATGGAAGGAGGGAAGGGCATGAGTGTTCTGATCAAAAAAGCCGCCGAGCACTGGGAATTCGTGTCGCCATTACTGCGCAAGCCGAAAAGCGAAGACGATTACGACATGCTGGTACAGGCGCTTGACGAGTTGCTCGAGATGACTGGTGATGACGAGTCCAATCCGTTGATGAGTTTGGTGGACATAATCGGCGACTGGATCGAAGAATGGGATCGCACGCATCACCCAGCGCCAAAACCGCCCGGTTTTGAGGTCTTGGGATATCTGATGCGTGAACATGGTTTGACCCAGAGCGATTTGCCCGGTGTCGGTACTCAGTCGGTCGTGTCGGAAATCCTGAGCGGCAAGAGGCAACTGAACTTGAGACAGGTCCGCTGGTTGTCCGAGTATTTCAAGCTGCCCGTAGATGTATTTATCTAAGCCTACTCAAGACGAACAACTGATTTCCAGATGCTTGCCCCACTCCGGCGGACGCTCGGCGTAGCTCTCCATCCCCGGCTGCTCCTCGAACGGCTTGCTCAGCACCGCATGCAGCCGGCGCACCTCTGAGTAATCCCCTTGTTCGGCGGCATCGATCGCTTTCTGCGCCAGATAATTACGCAGGATGTACAGCGGATTCACCGCGTGCATCCGCGCGCGGCGCTGTTCCTGATCGAGCGCGCCATCGCGCGTAACACGGGCGACGTAACGTTCGCCCCAGGCATCGAAGCCTTTGATATCGACGAAGTCGTCACGCAATTGAGCACCGGCCAGTTCTGCGGATTGATCACCGAGCCGGCGGAAGAACAGCGTGTAATCAACGCCGCTGTTCTGCATCAGTTGCAGCAGGTTTTCCAGCAGCAATTGATCGTCATCTTCAGCCGTGGTGAAACCGAAGCGGCGGCGCATCAGGTCGAGGTAATGCGCCTGAAACAGCGGCAAATACAGACCCAGCGTTTCGCGCAACGCTTCGACGCTGATGAACGGCGTCAACGCTTGGGCAAGTGCGCTGAGGTTCCATTGGCCGATGGGTACCTGATTGCTGAACGAGTAGCGGCCCTGATCATCGGAGTGGTTGCAGATGAAGTTGGCGTCGAAGTCGTCAAGGAAGGCGAACGGGCCGAAGTCGAAGGTGATGCCCAGGATCGACATGTTGTCGGTGTTCATCACGCCGTGGCAGAAGCCGTAGGCCTGCCATTTGGCGATTAGTTCGGCGTTGCGTTCGACGATCTCGCGGAACATCGCCAGATACGGCTCAGGCTGTTCCAGGCATTCCGGGAAGTGCATCGCCAGCACGTGTTCGCCGAGCTGCTTCTGCTGCTCGGGACGCTTGGTGTAGTAGAAATATTCGAAGTGGCCGAAGCGGATATGGCTCGGCGCCAGACGCAGAACCATCGCCGCGCGTTCCTGCTTTTCGCGCCAGACCGGGGTGTCGGAGCCGATCACACAGGCTGCGCGTGAGGACGGAATGTTCAGCGCATTCAGGGCTTCGGAAGCCAGGAATTCACGTATCGACGAACGCAGCACCGCGCGGCCATCGCCCATACGCGAAAAGGGTGTTTGCCCGGCGCCCTTGAGGTGCAGATCCCAGTGTTCGCCGGCTTCGTTGTAGACCTCGCCCAACAGCAAACCGCGACCATCGCCCAGTTGCGGGGTGTAGCCGCCGAACTGATGCCCGGAATAGACCATCGCCCGTGGCTCGGCATCGGCCCACAGTTTGTGGCCGCCGAACAATTCAGCAAATTCCAGGGTTTCAGCTGTCGTCGGGTCGAGGTCGAGTAAGGCCATGGCCGCAGGGCTCGACACCACCAGACGCGGGTTGTCGATCGGCTCGGGCAGCACGTGGGCGGAGAACGCGTCGCCCAGGCGGGCGAAGCGATTGTCGAAGGTCAGTTCGTCGAGGGCTTTCAAGGGCCGGCTCCAGCAGAGTGTCCGAGCATTCTGCTGGGATTAGACCGGTTAGTCGAGTTTGGCCGGCGGCGGCTCTTGCAGTGGTTTCTGCTCGTCGGGCACCGCGACGATGGTTTTGGTTTCCGGCTCGATTGGCACCATCTTGTATTCCTGACCGTGCAGGTTCTTCAGATAAACCTCCATCTGCCGGAACGAGATGTTGATTTGCTGTTTCTTGAACTCGCGGTTGATGAAGCGGTTGACCTCATCGAGTACCGGGTTGCGGTCACCCAGGTCACGCACGTGCATGCGCAGTTCGTGGTCGAGGGTGCTTTCGCCGAAGTTGAGGAAGTACACGTGCGGCTCGGGTTCCTTGAGCACGCGCGGGTTTTCCCGGGCAGCCTTGAGCAGCAGTTCCTTGACCAGATCCAGATCCGAACCGTAGTCGACACCCAGTTTCAGCGTCACTCGAGTGATGGTGTCGGTCAGCGACCAGTTGATCAGTTGCCCGGTGATGAACGTCTTGTTCGGGACAATGATGTCCTTGCGGTCGAAGTCGGTGATGGTCGTGGCACGAATACGGATCTTGCTCACCGTGCCCGACAGGTTGCCGATGGTGATGGTGTCACCGATCCGCACCGGACGTTCGAACAGGATCATGATGCCGGAGATGAAGTTCGCAAAAATCTCCTGCATGCCGAAACCGAGGCCGACCGACAGCGCCGCCACCAGCCATTGCAACTTGTCCCAACTCACGCCGAGGGTCGACAGGGTCGAGACAAAACCGACGCCGGCGATCACATACGACAGCAGCGTCGTCGTCGCGTAGGCACTGCCTTGGGCCAGATTGAGTTTTGACAGCACGAACACTTCAAGCAGGCCCGGCAAGTTGCGCGCCAGAGCGAAGGTGATGCCGATGATGATCAGCGCACCCAGCATGTCGCCGATACTGATCGGCACCATGCTCATGTTGGCGCCGGTGCCGCTGGTGTATTCGTAGAGGGTGATGTTGTCGAGGTACGAGAACACCGAAATCAGGTCCGACCAGACCCAGTACAGCGCCGCGATAAAGCCGCCGAGCAGGGCCAGACGAATCAGGCGTAGAGACTGCTCGTTGACCTTTTCGATATCCAGGGTCGGCTCTTCGATCACCGCTTCGCCGTCGCCGGCCTCTTTCGCCGCTTGGCGTTTGGCCAAGGCGCGCTGATAGGCGAGACGTCGCGCCGCGACACTCAGACCACGGACGAAAGTGGCTTCGATCACCAACCAGAACATCAGCAAATAGAGGGTATTGATCAAGCGGTCGCTGAGTTTCAGCGCGGTGTAGTAGTAGCCGAAGCACACCGCGACGAACAGGGCGATTGGCAGCAGGGTGAACATCACCCCGACAGCCTTGCGGAACAGCGAGGCGTTTTCGTGGGCCGGGCTGCTGATCAGCAAGCGACTGAGCAACCACGCCATCAACGCGTAGCAGGTCAGCACCACCGGCATGCCAAGCACATCGTCGGCGAGCGCCGCCGGTTGCAACTCGGCGACGGCCACCACGGCGACCAGCGCCATGACCACCAGCCCGAGTCGGCGTACCCAGCCTTGAAGGAATTCGACCTGGGGTTTTTCCCAGCGGAAATGCAACTCAGCCACGCCACCCGGCGCGAGAATCCGGTAGGCGGTGTAGAACACCAGCCACGCCTGGCCCATTTGCAGCAGCGCCGCGCCCATGTTGGCGTTCTGGCCGCGTGCGTCGATCTGCAAGGCCAGACCACAAAGGCCCAGACCGAGCGCTACCGGCATCGCCAACAGAATGTTGATCAGAATCGCCTGCGGGGTGTGCCACTGACTGTCGCGTTTGAAATGGCCGATGTCCTGGTGAACCTTGTTCAGCCGACCGTAGAGACTTTTACGGCGCCACAGCAGTGCGCCGATCAGCAACGCCAGCGGCAGGAACAGCAAGGGGCGCTGGGTCAGACCGTCGGTCAGTTCGCTCAGGCTGGATGCCCATGGCAGCGTGTCGACCTGACGTTTCAGCCGCTCCGGCACGCCACGCATCCACTCCAGGTCCAGCGGCTTGTTGCTGGGAATCCAGAACATTTGCTCATCGAGGGTCGCGCGCAGGCTCTGGGCCGTGCTCAGCAGTTGCTTCTGGTTGAGTTGCAGAGTGATCGATTCATTGAGCATCGCACTCAGTTCGCGGTTCAGACGCTCCAGCAGGTCGACGCGAGTGTTGGCCAGATCCAGCAGGCTTTTGCGCAACTGCGGGGTGACGAGCTCTGGCGACTGGGTGGCCAGCAGATTGTCGACATAGGCCGCCGGATTGCTCAGCAGTTCACGCTGCTGGCTGACATCAAACTGATACAGGCGAATGTCGGCGATTTGATCGGCCAGATCACGGTCTACCTTGAGCCGTGGCAAGGCCTGCTTCTGTTTGTAGAGAATCTTCGACAGCAACAGGCTGCCCTTGAGCACGTTGATCTGCTCGTCGAGGGCCGAATCGCTCTGGGTCAGGGCGTCGAGTTGCTGTTTGGTTTGCAGGTTTTGCTGGGTGACTTCGTTGAGGCGGTCGGTGCTTTTGAGCAGGTAGTCCGAGAGCTTGAGGTTGGCTGCGCTTTCTGTGGCAAGCAGGCTGCTGCTGCCGGCCTTTTGCGCCTCGATTGACTGTTGGGTGACGGTTTCCTGAGATTGCGCCAGACGCTTCTGGTTGATCAGGGTTTGCAGTTCCTGAATCTCGCGGTCGAGGCGGTCGGATTTCTCCGAGAGCAAGTCATGTTGAGCGTTGCCCAGGTCTTGCAACTGGCTGTTACCGGCCAGTTCCTGACGGCGCAGCGGGATCAGCGCATTCAGTGCCGCCAGCTCGGCGTTCAACTGGTCGCGTTGCTCGTTGCTGACAGTCTTGCCGGCGTCTTTGCCGGACTTGAGGATGTTGTTTATCTGCTGGATGCGCGTCTGGCTGGCGGAAATTTCTGCCTGGGCGCGTTCGGGGCGGGTCTGGGCTGTGATGATCAGGCTGTTGGCGTCGGCCAAGGCCTTTTGCAGATCACTTTGCTGAGTCGAGCGGTCGGTGAGGATCTGCTCCAGCTGCGGGATCGACTCCTTGGGAAAACGCTGTGCGACCGGCACCACCGCAGTGGCCTTGAGGCGCGTCAGTTCGCGGGCATTCTCGATCGTCTGCTTCGGCGCCGTGGCCAACTGCTGCTTGAGGTCGATCAGCTTCTGTGCGTAATCACGCTGATTGTTCAGCTGATTGAGCGTGCTCTGCAGGACGGACTGCAGGGACTTTTTATCGGCCTCCGGCAGTTTGCTGTCGGCGAGCTTGTCCAGACTGGCCTGCACGGCTTCGCTGGACGGTGGTTCGGCGGCATAAAGCGGGCCGACAGTAAGACTCAGGCCCAGCAGGGCCGCGGCGAAAAAGGAGCGCAGGTTAGGCATAGAGACCGGTCAAGCAAGTGATAGTGGACGCAGTTTAGAGGAAGAGCCCGGGGCCCGGGCGACTTCCTTCGGGGAATCTGACGCCCACTTTGCCAATCTTGTTCCCGTCCATGACCGCGACGGTCCAGTGGGTGTTGTTCCACTCCACCTGGTCACCGACGATAGGAGCACCGCCGACTTTATGGGCAATGAAGGTGCCGAGGGTCATGTCTGGGTCGATGCCTTCGGCCGGCAAGCCATAAAGCGCTGCAACGGCTTTAAGCTGGGCGTCTCCTTCGAGCACGAAATCACCGAAGAAGCGCAGATCGAGGCCGCGTTGTGGCGCCTGGCTGAACAGTTTTCCGAGGGCTGGCAAGTTGTGTTCGTGGCCGATAACACACAGCAAATCATCGACTTCCAGCACCGTACTACCCGACGGATGGAGCAGTTGCTGGCCACGAAACAGCGCGGCAATACGTGTTCCCTCGGGCATTTTCAGCTCACGCAGGGGCGAACCGATGCACCATTTCTCGGCACCGAGCTTATAAACGAACAGCTCCCACTCGCTGGTGACGTGCACTTCCAGTGCGGATCGGGAAATCGGTGCGGGCTCGGGCGGTACCGTCACCTTCAGTAGTTTGGCCACCCACGGCAGGCTCGTGCCCTGCACCAACAGCGACACCAGCACGATAAAGAACGCGAGGTTGAAGTACAGCTGCGCATTCGGCAGCCCGGCCATCAGCGGGAACACCGCGAGAATGATCGGTACCGCGCCGCGCAAGCCGACCCAGGAAATAAAGGCTTTTTCGCGGCCATGGAACGCCTTGAACGGCAGCAGGCCCACCACCACCGACAGCGGCCGCGCGAACAGAATCATCCACAGCGCCAGACCGAGGGCGGGCAGGGCGATGGGCAGCAAATCATGCGGGGTAACCAGCAAGCCCAGCACGAGGAACATGCCGATCTGCGCCAGCCACGCCATGCCGTCGAGCATATGCAGAATGCCGTGGCGACTGCGCACCGGACGGTTACCGATCACCAGGCCGCACAGGTAAACCGCGAGGAAACCACTGCCATGCAAGGCGTTGGTCAGGGCGAACACCACCAGACCGCCGGCGATCATCAGAATCGGATACAGACCAGCGGCGAGGTTGATCCGGTTGACCAGTTGCAGCATCAGCCAGCCACCGCCCAGACCGATCACGCCACCGATGCCGAACTCGCGGATCAGGTGCGTCAGCAGGCTCCAGTGCAACCCGGTCTGGCCGCTGGCGAGCATATCGATCAGGGTCACGGTGAGAAACACCGCCATCGGATCGTTGCTGCCGGATTCGATTTCCAGGGTGGCGGTCACCCGTTCGTTCAGACCTTTGCCGCCGAGCAGCGAAAACACCGCTGCGGCGTCGGTCGAGCCGACGATGGCGCCGATCAGGAGGCCCTGAATCATGTTCAAATCGAACAGCCACGCAGCCGCCATGCCGGTCAGCCCGGTGGTGATCAACACCCCGACCGTGGCCAGCGACAGCGCCGGCCATAACGCCACGCGAAAACTTGAAACCCGCGTGCGCAAGCCGCCGTCGAGGAGGATCACTGCCAGTGCGAGGTTGCCGACCAGATAGGCCGTGGGGTAGTTATCGAAAATGATGCCGCCGCCATCGACCCCGGCCGCCATGCCGACCGCGAGAATGATGACCAGAATCGGAATGCCGAGACGGGAAGAAAGAGAGCTGACAAGAATGCTTGCGCCTACCAGCAACGCGCCGATCAAGAACAGGCTGTTGATGGTCGTCGCATTCAAAGGCAGTACTCCACAAGCGTAAAGACGGGCACAAACTGACCATGCAGTCTGCGTGCCAGCGATTCTAACCTGTTGAAATGTGATGCTGTCAAAAAGCTTTTTCAGTGTGGCATCAGGTTTTGTGTTCGGCGGGCTATTGCTGCCCTCACCCTAGCCCTCTCCCGGGGGGAGAGGGGACTGATCGAGGTGTTTGTGCGTGGTACGCCGACCTGAAAGTCCTAGTCGAACTCAGACTTTGAAAAGTATGAAGAACTGCTCCCTTTCCCCTCGCCCCCTTGGGGGAGAGGGCTGGGGTGAGGGGGGAGCTTTTGATCCTGCTTTTGATCTTAGAGGCTGAACCGCCCAACCATATTGTTCAGATCCAGCGCCAGGCGCGACAGCTCATTGCTCGCCGCACTGGTCTGATTCGCGCCGGTCGCCGATTGCACCGACAGATCACGGATGTTCACCAGGTTGCGATCCACTTCCCGCGCCACTTGCGCCTGTTCTTCGGCGGCGCTGGCGATCACCAGGTTGCGCTCGTTGATCTCGACGATGGCGGTGTTGATGGTGTCCAGCGACATCCCGGCACCACGGGCAATGTTCAGCGTCGACTCGGCGCGCTCGGTGCTGTTACGCATCGAATCCACAGCGTGTTCGGTGCCACTCTGAATGCTGCCGATCATGCGTTCGATTTCGCTGGTCGACTGCTGGGTGCGATGCGCCAGGGCACGAACTTCATCAGCTACCACCGCAAAACCACGACCGGCCTCACCGGCGCGCGCCGCTTCAATCGCTGCGTTCAGGGCCAGCAGGTTGGTCTGGTCAGCCAAGCCACGGATCACGTCCAGCACCTTGCCGATGTCGCGGGATTCATTGGCCAGATCACCGATCAGGCTCGCCGTACTCTGCACGTCGGCGCTCATGCGTTCGATGGCGCTGACGGTTTCCTGCACCAGATCACGGCCGTCACCGGCAGAGGTGGTGGCGTTCTTCGACGCTTCCGAGGTGCTGACCGCATTGCGCGCGACTTCTTCTACCGCACTGGTCATCTCGTTGACGGCGGTAGCAGCCTGTTCGATTTCGTTGTTCTGCTGAGTCAGGCCGCGAGCGCTTTCGTCGGTGACACTGTTCAGCTCTTCAGCGGCCGAGGCCAACTGCGTGGCCGAACCGGAAATCCGCTGCAAGGTGTCGCGCAGTTTCGATTGCATCTTGGCCATGGCCGCCAGCAGACGCCCGGCTTCGTCGGAACCGTCAACATGGATTGGCTGGGTCAGGTTGCCTTCGGCGATGGTTTCCGCTGCGTCCAGTGCCTTGGCAATCGGCTTGGTGATGCTGGCGGTCAGCAGCCAGGCGAACAGCAGGGTCAGACCGCTGGCAATGATCAGCAGCGTGATCACCAGATTGAATGACATTGAATACTGATCAGCCGCACCCTTATCCGTTTCGGCGATTTGCTGGGTGTTGATCTCCAGCAAGCGCGCCAATGCCGTATTCACCGCTTCCGAATTGCTCAGCAGATCACTGTTGAGCATCTGCCGCAGTTCATCGATCTGGTTGTTGCGCGACAGGGTTTTCATTCGGTCTTCGAGTTGACGGTACTGAGCCAGTAACTGCACGTACTGATCGTAAGCCGCACGTTCCTGCGGGCCGTCGATCAACGGTTCGTAAGCGCGCTGGGCGTCGGCAATCTGCTTGTTACGCAGCTCGAACAGCTCAAAGGTTTTCTGCTGCACGTCCGGTTCACGGTTTATCAGCAACCGATAGGAAAGTACCCGCAGGCGCAGAGTCAGTTGGGTAAACTCGTCGAGGGTCTTGATGGAGGGCACGCTGGCGGTTGCGATATCCTCGCCTGCCTCACGGATTTTGCTCATTTGATTCAAGGCGAA
This sequence comes from Pseudomonas sp. NPDC087639, assembly GCF_044743385.1. NCBI lineage: Bacteria > Pseudomonadati > Pseudomonadota > Gammaproteobacteria > Pseudomonadales > Pseudomonadaceae > Pseudomonas > Pseudomonas sp. NPDC087639. The sequence continues at coordinate 36,731 of NZ_JBIUWI010000034.1, forward strand.
CACGCCGAGAATCAGCATCAGGCCGCCGATCAGGGCAAAACCGGTGAACGCCCGGGGGGCGATATTCATATTACGAAGGGACATGTGCGGATACCGAGGAGGGCCGCATCCATGCGGGCTGAGACTGCTGTTGAGTGACTTATCGGTCAGGCGAATGAACTCTTTAGTCCATGTGCGTATTTGTCGCATCCGGGTTTGAGCGACGAAGTGCAGGAACCAGATCGGCAGATCACAGTCTTTTAAACTCGCGAGAACGGTCTCCCGCCAGGAAAATCAAGGCTTTGCACCGGTTTAACCCTGGCATCCGTGGTGACTTTTCTTTATCGTACGCGCCCTTTGAAAAACGCTTGGAAGATCAAAATGTTGGAAGCATCCCTCAGCCAATTGGAACAGCTCGTCAGCGACCTGGTGCAACAGAACCAGAGCCTTGCGCAAACCAACCAGACCTTGTCTACGGAACTGGCCCAGGCCAAGGATGAGAACGAAAGCCTGCAACTGAACCTGATGGAACAGGAAGAAAAGCACGGCGCCACCGCCGCACGCATTCAAGCCCTGGTTGATCGCGTCAACGCAGGTCCTGTCAGCGCATGAACCACCACACAGCAGGGGTAAAAGTCGTCTCCATTCTCGGGGAGGACTATTCGATCAAGGCACCGGCCGGGGAAGAACAGACCCTGCTGGACGCGGCAATGATGCTCAAGGCCGCGCTGGATGACACCAAACGCAAATACCCGACGCTGATCGGCGACCGCCTGCTGGTGCTGGCGGCGATGAATCTGTGCTCGCAGCAGATTGAAATGAAGAAGCAGCATCAGGAAGAACTCGACCGTTACCAAGAGCAAGTCAGCGCCACGGTCGACACCATCGCCAAGACCATCAATCAGGGTTGATGGGGTTGCGCACAACCAAAGAATAGATTGTCGATTGGGTTGTATACAATCGGCACGGCTGTTGCATTGCTTCCGCCTCTTATTCTTTGGGGGTGCTCCATGCAGTTGTGGCGACGCAGTATTCAATGGCAGCTGATTCTCAGCATGGGCACCGCCCTGCTGGTCAGCATCCTGATCGTGGTTGGCATTTATACCCTGGTGGTCAACCGCCTCGCCCAGAGCTATCTGGTCGAACAAGCGCTGCCGTCGAGCATCGAAGCGACGCGCAACGACATCGAACGCATCCTCGTCCAACCCCTGACCGCCGCGAAAGATATCGCCAGCAACTCCATGGTGCGCGACTGGTTGGCAGCGGGTGAAGACAGCAGCAAAACGGCGGCCTTCGCGCAGTATCTGGAAGGCATCCGCGCCGAACACAAAGCATTTACGGCTTTGATCATCGGCACCGAATCGAATCACTACATCACCGAAAAAGGCCTGGATCGCACCCTGAGTCGGGCCAATCCGGCCGATGCCTGGTTTTATTCCTTTCTCGACAGCAATCAGCCGCGCACCCTCAATATCGACAACGATGGCGCCACCGGCGAATTGGCGCTGTTCATCGATCTGAAGGTCGAGCAGGCCGGCAAAGTGGTCGGTGTCGCAGGGCTGGGGCTGAGCATGAAAGAGCTGTCGGAGCTGATCCACAACTTCAGCTTTGGCGAGCGCGGCAAGGTCTATCTCGTGCGTTCCGACGGTTTGATTCAGGTGCATCCTGAGGCGCAGTTCAGTGGCAAACGCACCCTGAGCGAGCAGATCGGTGCTTCGGCGGCGCAATCAGTCCTCGGTCAAAAAAATGCGGTGAGCAGCAGCTTCCAGCGCGACGGCGAAGACTTCCTCGCCTTCAGCCTGCCGTTGCGCGACCTCGGCTGGACGCTGGTGGCCGAAGTGCCACAGGCGCAGATCTATGCCGAAGCGCGCAAGGCGATGTGGATGAGCGGCGGCATTGGTCTGGCGGTGGCGCTGGTATGTCTGGCGCTGGTGGTCTGGCTGGCCCAAGGGCTGGTGCGGCCGATTCGTCAGGTAACAGCGGCACTGGTAGCAATCGGTAGCGGTGGGGGAGATTTGACCCACCGGTTAGATTCCAGCCGTGCCGATGAGCTGGGCGATCTGGCCCGTGGCTTCAATCGCTTCCTCGACAGCCAGCGCGGGATGATCGGCGAAGTGCTGACCACCAGCGAGCGTCTGCGCACGGCCGTTAGCCAAGTGGCGAAAGTGGTGGAAAACACCGCCGAGCGTTCCGGCCGCCAACAGGAAATGACCGACATGGTTGCCACCGCCGTCCACGAAATGGGCCTGACCGTGCAGGAAATCGCCCAGAACGCCGGCAACGCAGCGCTCGCCTCGCAAACCGCTCGGGATGAAGCGATGCAGGCGCGGGAAGTGGTGGGTGGTTCGATCCGGCATATAGAAAGCATGTCCGACGAAATCGGCGTGGCGGCCGGTGCTGTGGGTGAACTGGCCAATCAAGTGGCGTCCATCGATTCGGTGTTGGCGGTGATTCGTGGGGTTTCTGAACAGACCAACTTATTGGCGCTGAACGCCGCCATCGAAGCGGCGCGTGCCGGCGACATGGGCCGTGGTTTTGCAGTGGTGGCGGACGAAGTGCGTACTTTGGCGCGACGGACTCAGGCGTCTACCGATGAGATTCAGCAGATGATCGGCAGCCTCAAGCAAGGTGCGGAAAACGCCGTATCGTCGATGCGCAGCGGTCAGGCGGCAACCGGCACCGGGGTTGAGTCGAGCCAGCGTACCGGCGCGTCGTTGACCGCGATTACCGGGCAGGTCGAGCGCATCAGTGACATGAACCATCAGGTGGCAACGGCGACGGAAGAGCAGTCGGCCGTGACCGAGGAGATCAACCGAAACGTGCAGGGGATTTCCGATCTGGCCCGGGCGACGGCGGGTGAGGTTCGGGCGTGTCGCGAGGATTGTCAGATGTTGCAGCGGTTGGCGGATGATCTGGCGCGGCAGATGGGTGGGTTCAAGTTGTCCTGAGAGATGTGTTGTTTGAACTGACGTCTTCGCGAGCAGGCTCGCTCCCACATTGGGTCCGGTGTGTCCACAAACCCTGTGAACAACACAAAACCCTGTGGGAGCGAGCCTGCTCGCGAATGGATTTCAGCCGCTTAATAAAACCCGGATCAGAACCACTCATCCCGCATGTTGAGGCACGTATCATCCCGCGCCTCCAGCAATGCCAGCTCATGGTGGCAACCCGGCACTTCCCACGTCAGGAAATACCGCGCCGCCTGCAACTTGCCCTTATAGAAGTCAGCATCCGCCGCATTTCCTTTGGCCAAGCCTTCCTCGGCGCGAATCGCCTGCTCCAGCCAGCGCCAGCCAATCACCGTGTGCCCGAACACTTTCAGGTACAGCGCCGAATTCGCCAGGCTGCTGTTGACTTTGCCTTGCGCCAGATCGGTGAGCAAACCGAGGGTCACGACTTGCAGGCGTGCCACCAGTTTCTCCAGCGGCTCGCGCAATGCAGTCAGCGATTCGTACGCCGTAGCGCTTTCGGCGGAGTCGGCAATCAGGCGAACCAATTGCTTGAGCCCGGCACCGCCGTTCTGCGCCAGTTTGCGCCCGAGCAAGTCCAGCGACTGAATGCCGTGGGTGCCTTCGTGGATCGGGTTCAAGCGGTTGTCGCGGTAATACTGCTCCACCGGATACTCGCGGGTGTAACCGTGACCGCCGAGGATCTGGATCGCCAGTTCGTTGGCCTTCAGGCAAAACTCCGACGGCCAGGATTTGACGATCGGCGTCAGCAAGTCCAACAGCTCATGCGCCTGCTTACGCTCGGCTTCGCTCTCAAGCGTGGTGGTGTCATCGAACAACCGCGCGGCGTACAGGCCGAGGTCAAACGCCCCTTCGACGTAGGACTTTTGCGTCAGCAGCATGCGTCTGACATCGGCGTGCTGAATGATCGCCACCGGCGCGGTGCTTGGGTCCTTGCTGTCCGGCACCCGGCCTTGCGGACGTTCGCGGGCGTACTCCAGCGAATACAGGTAACCGGCGTAACCGAGCATCACCGCGCCCATGCCGACGCCGATCCGTGCCTCGTTCATCATCTGGAACATGTAGCTCAAGCCATGGTGCGGCTTGCCCACCAGATAGCCGACACACTGACCGTTATCGCCGAAGTTCAGCGCAGTGGAGGTCGTGCCGCGCCAGCCCATCTTGTGGAACAGCCCGGCCAGCAGCACATCGTTGCGCTCGCCGAGGCTGCCGTCATCGTTGACCAGAAACTTCGGCACGATAAACAGCGAAATGCCTTTCACCCCCGGCGGAGCGTCCGGCAGCTTGGCCAGGACCATGTGCACGATGTTTTCCGAGAGCGGGTGGTCGCCGCCGGAAATAAAGATTTTGTTGCCCTTGAGGCGATAAGTGCCGTCGGACGCAGGCTCGGCGCGGGTACGAATATCCGACAGCGATGAGCCGGCGTGCGGCTCGGTCAGGGCCATGGTGCCGAAGAAACGCCCGTCGATCATCGGTTGCAGGAAACGCTGTTTTTGCTCGTCAGTGCCGAAGCTCTCGATCAGGTTGGCCGCACCCATGGTCAGGAACGGGTACGAAGTCGAAGCGGCGTTGGCCGACTGGAAATGCGCGAAGCAGGCTTGCGACAGCAGTGTAGGAAGTTGCATGCCGCCGGCGTCGAAACTTCGCGCGGCGTTGAGGAAACCAGCCTCAAGGAAGGCATCCACCGCCGGCTTCACCTCGGGAATCAGAATCGCCTTGCCGTCCTCGTAGCGCGGTTCGTTCTCGTCGCCCTTGCGGTTGTGCGGCGCGAAATACTTCTCGGCGATGCTGCGGGCGGTGCCGATGGCAGCGTCGAAAGTCTCTCGGTTGTGCTCGGCAAAGCGCTCACGCCGGGTCAGGCCCTCGGCATCAAGGACTTCATACAGCTCGAAAGCCAGATTGCGGGAACTGAGCAGCGTCTCGGACATGGCGGCCTACCTGAAATTGGGGTTGGGCCGAGTCTAGGCGTGCGGATAAAGGCTGAACAGGATGATTGATGGTGGTGATGTTAGAGCCGAGCACCGACTTAACAAACACCCCAAAACAACTGTGGGAGCGAGCCTGCTCGCGAAAGCGGTGGTTCAGGCAACATTGATGTCGACTGACACTCCGTCTTCGCGAGCAGGCTCGCTCCCACAGGGTATTGCGTACCGGGCGGCCATTGCGGCGGCCCGGTTTATCGGGTGTTAACCGATGGTCATCAAACTCGCATTACCACCCGCCGCAGCGGTGTTAACACTCAACGCCCGCTCGATCACCAGACGCTCCAGGGCAATGTTGGTCTCGCCCTGGGACAAGCCCTGAACGCCAACAATTGCGCCGGCACGCTTGGCGATCTGCTGGCAGACCCCGCGCAACTGGTCGGAATGGCCGTGATGCAGAACCGCATCAAACACCACTTCGTCCTTGTTCCAGTCGGAAGTCAGCTTGATCCGCGCCTGAATGTCCTTCGGCAGGCGTGCGAACAATGCCTTGCTGATGTCGGACTCCGGCCATACCGCCGAACCGCCTACCGCCAATACCGCCGCCAGTTGGGTCAGCAGATCGCCTTCGACGTCCGCCAGGCACAGCACGTGCTCGCGCGGCAGAATCGCATAGCTGTTCTTCTCACCGGTCGGGCCGGCCAGCACACGAGTGATGCCGCTCTGCGATTGTGCGGCGTACTGCACGCACAGGGTGCTCAGGTCGGCGAACTTGTTGCTGTCGGCCCAGGCTTTCAGGGCGTTCAGTGGCTTGCTCATGGCGTCGCGCAGGCGAACGTCCGGTGCCACGGCAGCATCACCGCGAGCGAAGGATTGTTCGATAGCGTCGGTAGGACGAGTCGATAGCAAGCGGTACAGGTACAGAGGGCCACCGGCCTTCGGACCCGTACCGGACAGGCCTTCGCCGCCGAACGGCTGCACGCCGACCACGGCACCGACGATGTTGCGGTTGACGTAGACGTTACCGGCGTTGACGTTGTCGATCACCTTGGCGATGGTCTCGTCGATACGGGTATGCACGCCGAGGGTCAGGCCGTAACCGGACGCATTGATCTGACCGATCAACTGATCGATCTCTTTGCGCTTGTAGCGCACCACGTGCAGCACCGGGCCGAAGATTTCGCGTTGCAGTTCGTCGAAGCTTTCCAGTTCGATCAGGGTCGGCATGACGAAGGTGCCGCGTTTGACTTCTTCGCTGTCGGCAATGGCCACCTGGTACACGTTGCGACCTTTATCGCGCATGCCCTGGATGTGCTTGTCGATGCCAGCCTTGGCTTCGGCGTCGATCACCGGGCCAATGTCCACGGACAGGCGCTCAGGGTTGCCGAGACGGCTTTCAGCCATCGCACCTTTGAGCATTTCGATGACGCGATCTGCGGAATCTTCCTGCAAGCACAGCACGCGCAGTGCCGAGCAACGCTGACCGGCGCTGTCGAACGCCGAGGACACCACGTCGATCACGACTTGTTCGGTGAGGGCCGACGAGTCGACGATCATCGCGTTCTGGCCACCGGTTTCGGCGATCAGCGGAATCGGACGGCCCTGGTTGTCGAGGCGACCGGCAATGTTGCGTTGCAGCAAACGAGCGACTTCGGTGGAGCCGGTGAACATCACGCCTTTGACGCGTTCATCACCCACTAGGCCAGCGCCGACGGTTTCACCGCGACCCGGCAGCAATTGCAGCACGCCTTCCGGAATCCCGGCTTCGAGCAGCAAACGCACGGCTTGTGCAGCGACCAGCGGAGTCTGTTCAGCCGGTTTGGCCAGTACCGGGTTACCGGCAGCCAGTGCCGCAGCTACTTGACCGCTGAAAATCGCCAGCGGGAAGTTCCACGGGCTGATGCACACCACCGGCCCCAGTGGGCGGTGGGCGTCGTTGCTGAAATCGTTGCGCGCCTGCACTGCGTAATAACGCAGGAAGTCGACGGCTTCGCGGACTTCAGCGATGGCGTTGGCGAAGGTCTTGCCGGCTTCACGGGCCAGCAGGCCCATCAGCGGCTGGATCTCGCCTTCCATCAAATCAGCGGCACGCTCCAGAATCGCGGCGCGTTCGGCGGGCGGGGTGGCCTGCCAGATCGGCGCAGCATTCAGGGCGCATTGAATGGCGTTGTCGACGTCTTCGACAGTGGCTTCTTGAACGTGGCCGACCACATCGCGGTGATCTGCCGGGTTCAGCACCGGTGCCGGCGTTTCAGTGCTGGAAGCGCAACCGAGCATCGGCGCGGCTTTCCAGTTGTTGTGCGCGGTGGCGAGCAACGCGCAAGACAAGGACGCCAGACGATGTTCGTTGGCCATGTCGATACCGCTGGAGTTGGCGCGCTCGGAGCCATACAGGTCACGCGGCAGCGGGATACGCGGGTGCGGCAGGCCGAAACCACCTTCCACGGTCGCCATCTGCTCGATCTGAGCAACCGGATCGGCCACCAGCTCTTGAATCGAAATCGACTGGTCGGCGATGCGGTTGACGAACGAAGTGTTGGCGCCGTTTTCCAGCAGGCGACGAACCAGATAGGCCAGCAGGGTTTCGTGAGTACCGACCGGAGCGTACACGCGGCACGGACGGTTCAGCTTGCCTTCGGAAACTTTGCCTACAACCTGCTCGTAAAGCGGTTCGCCCATGCCGTGCAGGCACTGGAATTCGTACTGGCCCGGGTAATAGTTCTGACCGGCGATGTGGTAAATGGCCGACAGGGTATGGGCGTTGTGCGTGGCGAACTGCGGGTAGATGACTTCCGGCACCGACAGCAGTTTGCGTGCGCAAGCGATGTAGGAAACGTCGGTGTACACCTTGCGGGTGTAGACCGGATAGCCTTCCAGACCTTCGACCTGGGCGCGCTTGATTTCGCTGTCCCAGTACGCGCCTTTCACCAGGCGGATCATCAGACGATGACGGCTGCGGCGTGCCAGATCGATCACGTAGTCGATCACGTACGGGCAACGCTTCTGGTAAGCCTGAATCACGAAACCGATGCCGTTCCAGCCCGTCAGTTGCGGCTCAAAGCACAGGCGCTCGAGCAGATCCAGCGACAGCTCCAGGCGATCGGCTTCTTCGGCGTCGATGTTCAGGCCGATGTCGTATTGCTTGGCCAGCAGGGTCAGCGACAACAGGCGCGGGTACAGCTCGTCCATCACACGCTCGTACTGCGCACGGCTGTAACGCGGGTGCAGTGCCGAGAGCTTGATGGAAATGCCCGGGCCTTCATAAATCCCACGACCGTGGGAGGCTTTGCCGATCGAGTGGATGGCTTGTTCGTACGAGGCCAGGTACTTCTGCGCGTCGTGTTCGGTCAGTGCCGCTTCGCCGAGCATGTCGTAGGAGTAGCGGAAGCCCTTGGCTTCGAACTTGCTCGCGTTGGCCAGTGCTTCAGCGATGGTTTCGCCGGTGACGAACTGCTCGCCCATCAAGCGCATGGCCATGTCGACGCCCTTGCGGATCATCGGCTCGCCGCTCTTGCCGATGATGCGGCTCAGCGACGAGGTCAGGCCAGCTTCATTGTGAGTCGACACCAGTTTGCCGGTCAGCAGCAGACCCCAGGTGGCGGCGTTGACGAACAGCGAAGGGCTGTTGCCCAAGTGCGGATGCCAGTTGCCGGTGCTGATCTTGTCGCGGATCAGCGCATCGCGAGTGCCTTTGTCCGGGATACGCAGCAGCGCTTCGGCCAGGCACATCAGCGCCACGCCTTCCTGGGACGACAGGGAGAATTCCTGCAGCAGACCCTGAACAATGCCTGCACGACCGCCGGCACTTTTCTGGTTACGCAGTTTTTCTGCGATAGAGGCAGCGAGTTTGTTGGTGGCTTCGGCCATCGGTGCCGGCAGGCGAGCCTGCTCGATCAGCATCGGCACGACTTCCGGCTCAGGGCGACGGTAAGCGGCGGTGATCGAAGCGCGCAGTACTGACTGCGGCAGGATGCTTTCGGCGAATTCGAGGAAGCATTGGTGAGCGTGATCGGAGTGGACTTCGCCCGCGTCGTCGGCGTCCTTGGCGGACAAGCCGTTCAGCTCGGTCAGGGTTGCACCACCCTCGAGTTTTTCCAGGTAATTGAAAATTGCCTGCTTGATCAGCCAGTGCGGTGTGCGATCAATCGAGGTCGCGGCAGCTTTAAGGCGCTCGCGGGTCGGGTCATCGAGTTTGACCCCAAGGGTGGTGGTAGCCATATTTTTATCCTCATGGTTGCCACAGTTGCGTGGCATCAGCTGGCCGCAAGATTAGCCGTGCGCTGAAAGAGGTGCAACCGGGTGCAACCCTTTTTTTGTCGGAATAATAAGCAGCTCGTCAGGAATTATTTTCTGGTACGAAAGTGCTGCTCTTACTAGGTGCATTTGCTTCTGAGAAACCGGCATGACTGCGCTAAAAGGGAGCAAGAACGACGCTTTCAGGAGGAAATCCGACTAGGTGCAACTTATTCGCTCGAAACTGGTTGCACCTTATTTGATTTGTTGCATAGCATTCGCGCCCAAGGTGCAACCGGGAAATCCGGTGTACCGGCTGGTGGCTTTCCTGGGGAAACATCAGTCCTAAATGCGCGGGATCCGGAATCGTCTGCCAAACATCCTCGTTTGTGCGCGATTCACCACCGCTGCTACATAAAAACAAAGCCAGGGCGTAACTCAATGAGCGTAAGCAATCCAACACTGATCACGTTCGTGATCTACATCGCAGCAATGGTGCTGATCGGCCTCATGGCCTATCGCTCCACCAACAACCTTTCTGACTATATTCTTGGCGGCCGTAGCTTGGGCAGCGTCGTGACGGCTTTGTCTGCCGGTGCTTCCGACATGAGCGGCTGGTTGCTGATGGGCCTGCCGGGCGCCATCTACATGTCCGGTCTGTCCGAAAGCTGGATCGCCATCGGCCTGATCGTCGGTGCCTACCTGAACTGGCTGTTTGTCGCCGGCCGTCTGCGTGTGCAGACCGAGCACAACGGTGATGCACTGACTCTGCCAGACTACTTCGCCAGCCGTTTCGAAGATAAAAGCGGCTTGCTGCGGATCATCTCGGCGATCGTGATTCTGGTGTTCTTCACCATCTACTGCGCTTCCGGCATCGTCGCTGGTGCTCGCTTGTTCGAAAGCACCTTCGGCATGTCCTACGAGACGGCGTTGTGGGCCGGTGCTGCAGCGACCATTGCCTACACCTTCGTGGGCGGTTTCCTCGCGGTGAGCTGGACTGACACCGTACAAGCCACGCTGATGATCTTCGCGCTGATCCTGACGCCGATCATCGTCCTGCTGGCTACCGGCGGCGTCGACACCACGTTCCTGGCGATCGAAGCCAACGACCCAAGCAACTTCGACATGCTCAAGGGCACCACCTTCATCGGCATCATCTCGCTGCTGGGCTGGGGTCTGGGCTACTTCGGTCAGCCGCACATCCTTGCGCGTTTCATGGCCGCTGACTCGGTGAAGTCGATTGCCAACGCCCGTCGCATCTCCATGACCTGGATGATCCTGTGCCTGGGCGGCACTGTAGCCGTGGGCTTCTTCGGTATCGCTTACTTCTCGGCCCACCCGGAAGTTGCCGGTCCCGTGACCGAGAACCACGAGCGCGTGTTTATCGAACTGGCCAAACTGCTGTTCAACCCATGGATTGCCGGCGTGCTGCTGTCGGCCATTCTGGCTGCCGTCATGAGCACCCTGAGCTGCCAGTTGCTGGTGTGCTCGAGCGCCCTGACCGAAGACTTCTACAAGACCTTCCTGCGTAAATCCGCTTCGCAGACCGAACTGGTCTGGGTCGGCCGCGCCATGGTGTTGCTGGTTGCACTGATCGCCATCGCAATGGCTGCCAACCCGGATAACCGTGTGCTGGGTCTGGTGTCTTACGCCTGGGCCGGTTTCGGTGCTGCGTTCGGCCCGGTTGTGCTGATCTCGGTAATCTGGAAAGGCATGACCCGCGACGGCGCACTGGCCGGTATCCTGGTCGGCGCGATCACCGTGGTGGCGTGGAAACACTGGGAAGTGATGGGTCTGTACGAAATCATCCCGGGCTTCATCTTCGCCAGTTTGGCCATCTTCATCGTCAGTAAGATGGGCGAGCCATCCAAAGGCATGGTGCAGCGCTTCGAAGCGGCGGAAAAAGATTTCCACCTGAACAAGTGATGCGTTGAGCTTAGGCTCACAAACAAACGGCCCGTCTCCTACAAGGAGGCGGGCCGTTTTTTTGTGCCTGTGATATTTGTCTGACTCACCGCAGATCACCCTGTGGGAGCGAGCCTGCTCGCGAATGCAATTGATCATTCAATAAATTCGGCGACTGACACGCCGCCTTCGCGAGCAGGCTCGCTCCCACAGTTGGGCGATGTTGTTTTTTAGGGCTTGTGTCTGTAGTCGGATGCGCCGATTTTCGGAGGACTATTCGACAGTAAAAGTAGGGCAAATCTGATTTTCCCGTCACCCGCTCAACACCCCTCGCCCCTCATGCAGAATCGCCCGCCCTCATTCTGCAGAGAGACATCGGATGTTCGCGCCTGCCAATCAACCGCGTTTCACGTTGACCCTCGAAGGCGCCCAGCATGACCTCAAAGTCCTTGAGTTCACGGGCAAGGAAGCCATCAGCCAACCCTTTCGTTTCGAGCTGGAACTGGTCAGCGAACGGCCGGATCTGGATCTCGAAAGCCTGCTGCACTGTCAGGCGTTTCTGAGTTTTGATGCTGACGGTTCCGGTGTTCACGGTCAGATTTATCAGGTCGGGCAGGGCGACTCCGGGAAACGTCTGACGCGCTATCACGTCAGCCTTGTCCCGCGTCTGACGTACCTCGGACACCGGATCAATCAGCGGATATTCCAGCACCAAAGCGTGCCGCAGATCGTGGCGCAGATCCTCAAGGATCACGCGATCCTGCGCGACGCCTTCGAATTCCGCCTCGGCAGCGACTACCCGGAGCGTGAGTATTGCGTGCAGTACGCCGAGAGCGATCTGGCGTTTATCCAGCGCCTGTGTGCCGAAGTCGGCATTCACTACCACTTTCAGCACAGCCCCGACGGACATCTGTTGGTGTTTGGCGACGATCAAACCGTGTTCCCGCGATTGGCCGAGCCAACGCTTTATCTGCCTGGTAGCGGCATGTCGGCCGGGGCGCCGGCAATCAAGCGCTTCAATGTGCGCGTGGAAACCCGCACCAGCGTGGTCACCCGGCGCGACTACAACTTTGAGAAGCCGCGCCTGCAACTGGAAAGCCGCATCGATGGCGAGCTGCGCCCGGTGCTGGAGGACTACCACTTTCCCGGCCAATTCAATGATCGTGACACCGGCAAACACCTGGCCCAACGAGCGCTTGAAAGGCATGTCGCCGATTACCGTCAGGCCGAGGGCATCAGCGACGAATCCGCGCTGGTTTGCGGACATTTCCTGCAACTGACCGAGCATCCGCGTAACGACTGGAACGATCTCTGGTTACTGACGGCCATCGAACACCGTGGTCGACAGCCGCAAGTGCTGGAAGAGTCGGTGACCAGCGATGGGGAAGCATTCCAGGGTTACCGTAATACCTTTCTCGCGACGCCGTGGGACGTGTTCTTCCGGCCAGCCCTGGGGCCGGAAAAGCCGCGCATGCTCGGCTATCAACCGGCGGTTGTCACCGGGCCGCAGGACAGCGAAATCCACTGCGACGAGTTTGGCCGGGTCAAGGTGCAACTGGCCTGGGATCGCGACGGCGAACTCAACGAGCATTCCAGTTGCTGGCTGCGCGTCGCCACCGGTTGGGCGCATGACCGTTACGGCAGCGTGCTGATTCCGAGGGTCGGCATGGAAGTGCTGGTCGGTTTCATCGATGCCGATGCCGACAAACCGCTGGTCATGGGCTGCTTGCCCAATGCCGCCACCCCGGTGCCGCTGGATCTCCCCGCCGACAAGACCCGCAGTATCTTCCGCAGTCAGAGCAGCCCCGGTGGCGGGGGCTACAACGAACTGCGCATCGAGGACAAAAAGGGCGCCGAGGAAATCTACCTGCGCGCCCAACGCAACTGGACCCAGCATGTGCTGCACGATCAACAGGTGCAGGTCGATAACCAGCGCAGCATCGTCGTCACGGGCATGGCCAAGCATGAATTGAAGGCTGATGAACAACGCATCACCCACGGCCAGCGCCAGACCGAAGTCAAGCAGGACGATCATTTGACGGTGGCGGGCGATCGGCATATCCGCGTGAGCAACCAGGCGACCAGCGCCAGTGCGCAATTCCACGTCAGCGCCGGCCAGCAAGTGGTGATCGATGGCGGCGCCAGCGCGACGATTCAGGCCGGCGGGCAATGGATCAACATCGGCCCCGGCGGGATTTTCAGCAGCGTGCCGATTGTTGTGGGTGGCGCGCCGATGGCGGCGATGAATGCCGCGCCGAGTGTGCCGGGGTTGCCGGATACATTGGCGGCTGCCCCCGCAGCGATGCTAACGGCCGCGCAAATCATGAGTTTTAAAGGCGATGCGCCATTCTGCGAAGAGTGCGAGCGTTGCAAGGACGGTGTCTGTGCAACCTGACTTTGTTGGGCCCCGCGCATGGCTGGCGCGTCAGCCGTTGAAGCCTTCGGAGCAGTTGTTCGCGATCTTCAGTAACGCCAGCGACGCCAAACCGCCCCTGATGACGTCGAATCCGATCTGGGCAGACACGATTTACGCCGAGTGGGACGCGGTGATGCCCTATGTGGGAATTGTCGCGGCGGACAGTGAGTTTCTGGATTGGGTAGCGACTACTGCGTCCCGTGACTGGGGATGGTTGGCGGTGTCTTCGGCGAGCCTGGAAGTGGTGGTCGAGCACTTTCGCAGCCTGACGCAGGTGCTGATGCCGGACGGGAAAGCGGTGTTTTTCCGGTTTTGGGATGGGCGGTTTTTGTTGCCGATTTTGCAGTCCGATGCAGTGGATGCGGCGCAGTTGTTGCCGGTGATTTCACGCGCACTGATCAATGGTCAGGCCTTGGAAATTGGCGGACGGTCGCAGGTTTCGGGGCGGGTGTTTCCTTGGTGGGCGGTGCCTGATTCGGTGTTGGCTTCGGCGGGTGATGACGTTCGGGTCGGTAACGTTGTGCAGTGGCTGAGCGAGGAGCATCCGGCATTGTTCGAGGCGTTTCCCGAGGCGGTTTTGCACTGCAAGGTCGGGCAGTTTTTTCAGCGTTCAACGTCGGAAGAATCGTCGCAATCGGCGTTGTTGGCGTATTTGCTGGCAGAGTTGGAGTGACATTTCCGGGCGAAGGCCTCGGACGTTTCCTTCGAGTTGCGGCGGTTTTCATGAACTGGTGGGCGATGGGTTGCAGGGATAGTCTTAAAAGGTCACCGCAGATGCGGCGACAGGGTGTAGGAGCCTTGAGACTAGAAGAGTGCATAAACGTCGTTGCCCGGTTTGCGGCAGTCTACTTGCGTCCGTAAGATCATTTGCGGCGGTTATGCGCGGGCACGCTTCGGCGTGGCCGAGTTCTCTGGTCTCGGTTCTCCTACCCCGCGCATGGCTGCCACCCAAACCCGTAGGAGGGAGATGGTGGAAGCCCATTTCACTACCAGAGGTTCAAAAATGAAAACGCTAACACCCGATCCACCCTACGAAAAGATCATCCCCCATCCCGACAATCGCTTCATGGCCCTCACCGGTAATTGCAGCGACATGCCCACCCTGTTCATCGATACCCACGTGCCCCTCGACATCCTCATGGACGCCGCCAACCACCGTCTGCGCGCCGTGATCCAAGTGCTGGAAAACATGTGCATGCGCGGCTCGGTCGAATGCGACTCCGTCATCCTCAGCGATTTCGCCCAGCTCTGCGTGATCCCGTTGCGCGACGGCTGTGATGTACTCGATGTCATCGGCAAGCGGTTGCGCGCGATGCCTTCCTGAGTTTCCAGGAGCAAGATCAAAGATCGCAGCCTGCCGGAGGCTGCGATCTTTTGACATTGAGGGTGCGGCAGTCAGTCTGCAATGTACCGATCCTGAGTCTTGATAAAACTGTCGAAAGCCTCTGAGTTGTAGACCTCCAGGCACCCATAGAAAACGACATGGCTGTTCGAGTGTTTACTGATCGACGGTGTCTGCTCATAGGCCGCATACACATAGTTTCTGGTTTCTTTATATGGATCGTGCAGCACTTGCAGCGTGTCTTCATTTTGCAGGACGGTATGCATGCCTTTGCCCATGAACGAGTAGGCGCCAGCGGACAGACCGATGTCTTTTTCCAGCGCTGAATTTTCATTGAATGGCTTCAGGATGCAGTGACTCAAGCCGTAGTTCTTGAGCATTTGGCGAGCCTGCGCTCTGTGACTTTCGCCCGAAACGGCGTGCATTGAGCAGATCAGGGACAGAGAAAAAATAAGTGGGCGACGCATGGGTTTGACTTCCTGTCGGCTATTACCTGTCAGTTAAGCGAGATAAATGACCTGTGGCGAGGGGATTTATCCCCGATGGGCAGCGAAGCGGCCCTAAGACCTGTCATCGCGATGCACCAGACACACCGCGTGGGCAGCATCGGGGGCTGCTGCGCAGCCCATCGGGGATAAATCCCCTCGCCACGGGTATTGGGCCAGATTCTTAACGAGTAAGAGCCCGCTCGGCCGCCACCCCCTGACTTGCCGCCCGGTAAAAGGTAAACTTCGCGGCCTTCGCAGGAGCAATCATGAATTATCGTCACGCCTTCCATGCCGGCAATCACGCCGATGTGTTCAAACACCTGACCTTGACCCGCCTCATCGCCCTGATGTCGCGCAAGGAGCAGCCGTTTGCCTATCTCGACAGCCACGCCGGCATCGGTCTGTATGACTTGCAGGGCGATCAGGCCAACCGTACCGGCGAGTACCTGGAAGGCATCGCGCGTTTGTGGGATCAGCCGGACCTGCCGGCGCTGACCGCCGACTACATGAAAGTGCTGCACGAGATGAATCCGGATGGCCAGTTGCGCTACTACCCGGGGTCGCCGGAGCTGGCGCGGCGTCTGACCCGGCCGCAGGATCGGGTGATGCTCAATGAGAAGCACCCGGAAGACGGCGTGCTGCTCAAGGACAACATGGCCGGTGATCGTCGGGTGAAGGTTCATCTGGGCGAGGGCTGGCATGTGGCGCGGGCGATGTTGCCGGTGCAGGAGAAGCGTGCGGTGATGTTGATTGACCCGCCGTTCGAACAGCTCGATGAGATGCAGCGGTGTGCGGCGTCGATGAAAGAGGCCATTGGCCGGATGCGTCAAACCGTGGCGGCGATCTGGTATCCGGTGAAGGATCAGCGTGCGCTGCGTCGTTTCTATCAGGATCTGGCCGGCACTGGTGCGCCGAAGTTGTTGCGCGTGGAGTTGCTGGTGCATCCGCTGGATACGCCGAACAGCTTGAACGGTTCGGGGATGGCGATTGCCAATCCGCCGTGGGGGCTGGAGGAAGAATTGCGTGAGCTGCTGCCGTGGTTGTCCAAGAAGCTTGGGCAGACTCAGGGTGGGTGGCAGATGGATTGGTTGATTGCCGAGAGTTGATCACTGAGTGATCGTTCCCACGCTCCGCGTGGGAACGATCCGCAAAGGGGTTTAATTACCCGCCAGGCTCGGTGGCATGCACACGCCGGTGCCGCCGATCCCGCAGTAGCCTTCAGGGTTTTTCGCCAGGTATTGCTGGTGATACGCCTCGGCGAAGTACACGGTTGGCGCCTGTTCGATCTCGGTGCTGATTTCACCCAGGCCCGCCTTCGACAGTTCAGCCTGATAGGTCGCCTTGCTCTTCAGCGCTGCGTCCAGGTGTTCCGGGCTGGTCGCATAGATCACCGAGCGGTACTGCGTGCCGATATCGTTGCCCTGCCGCATGCCCTGCGTCGGGTTGTGCAGTTCCCAGAACATCGCCAGCAGCTCTTCGTAGCTGACCTTGTCCTTGTCATACACCACCAGCACCACTTCGGCGTGACCGGTCAGGCCCGAGCAGACTTCTTCGTAAGTCGGGTTCGGTGTGAAGCCGCCGGCGTAACCGACCACGGTGCTGACCACGCCTTCACGTTGCCAGAAGCGACGTTCTGCGCCCCAGAAGCAACCCAGACCGAAAATCGCAAAATCGACGTCCTGGAAAAACGGGCCAAGCAGCGGTGTTTCTTCGAAGACGAAGTGCTTTTCAGGCAGGGTCATCGCGGTTTCGCGGCCGGGCAGAGCTTGTTCTTTAGTCGGGAGCACGTTTTTGTTCACCAGAATTTCCGAGCGCAGAACCATGATCGTTCCTCTCAGTCAGGATGGGATGTAAAAAGTCAGACCGCCAGTGTGCCCAATGATGCCCAGTTAATCACTAGTCAAAATGTGCGGGTTTCTCACGGGGGAGGGGTTACAGGCAGAGCGGGCCGCGCGGATAGCGCTTGAGTGCCTGGATCAGTTCGGCACCCGGGATCGGCCGGTCGAACAGGTAGCCCTGGCCGACGTCGCAGCGGTGGCGACGCAGGAACGCCAGTTGCTCGGCGGTCTCGATGCCTTCTGCCACAACTTTGAGTTTCAGGTTGTGGGCCATGGCGATCACGGCGGAGGTGATTTCCATGTCGTCCTGGTTGTCGGGGATTTCGTGGATGAAGCTGCGATCGATCTTGATGATGTCGATCGGGAATTTCTTCAGGTAGCTGAGCGACGAGTAACCGGTGCCGAAGTCATCCATGGCCAGGGTCAGGCCCAGACGCTTGAGCTGGTCGAGTTGCAAGTGCGTGTCTTCGGTGGCTTCCAGCAGCAGGCCTTCGGTCAGCTCAAGCTCCAGCAGATTGGCCGGCAGCGCTTCTTCCTTGAGGATGTTGGCGATGGAGGCGACCAGATCCGGGTCGGAAAACTGTTTCGGCGAGAGGTTGATCGCCACTTGCAGGTTGCCCAGGCCGGCGGCGGTCAACGCCTTGCTCATGCGGCAAGCCTGTCGCGCGATCCACTTGCCGATCGGGATGATCAGGCCGGTCTCTTCGGCGACGCTGATGAACTGATCCGGGCGGATCATGCCGCGTTCCGGGTGGTTCCAGCGCAGCAGCGCTTCCATGCCCAGCAGACGACCGCTGCGTAGGCACAGCTTGGGCTGGTAGAACACGTCCAGTTCGTTCTGGGTCAGGGCACGGCGCAGGTTGTTCTCGACGAACAGTTTGTAACTGGCCTCGGCGTTCAGCGCCTCGGTGAAGACTTGCACCTGATGTTTGCCGTTGGCTTTGGCCTTGTGCAGCGCCAAGCCGGCGTTACGCATCAGGGTCTGCGGATCGCGACCGTGCAGCGGCGCACAGGCCAGGCCTACGGAGCCGGTGACGCTGATCAACTGGTTGTCGACGAACATCGGCTTGTCGAGGGTCATCAGCAATTGGCTGGCGATCTGCTGACCGGCTTCAAGGTCGGTGTTGTCGAGCAACACGGCGAATTCGTTACTGGCGAAGCGGGCGAGGCTGCCGCTCGGGCTCAGGCTGTTGCGCAAGCGCCGGGCGAGGCTGATCAGCAGTTTGTCGCCAGTCTGGTGGCCGAGGCTGTCGTTGATCCGCTTGAAATTGTCGATGTCGACCAGCAACAGGCTGATCGGCGTATCGCTATCCCGGGCGAAGCGTTCGTCCAGATTGCGGATAAACGCCGGGCGGTTGCCGAGGTTGGTCAGGTTGTCGGTGTAGGCCAGGCGCTCGATGCGCTGCTGCGCCAGTTTGGTCTGGGTGATGTCTTCGTAGATGCCGATGTAATGCGTCAGCTCGCGGTTGTCGCCGTAAACCTTGGAGATCGATAACTGGCCCCAGTACGGTTCGAGGTTCTTGCGGCGGCTCTTGAATTCGCCCTGCCAACTGTTGCTCTTGGCCAGCGCCGAGGGCGCGTCGAACAGCAGTTCGCTGAGGTTTTCCAGGGCCGGCAGTTCCGACAGGCGCTGGCCGTGGACTTCCTCGGTGGTGTACTGGGTAATCGCGGTGAAGCTTGGGTTGACGTATTCGACCACGCCATCGCAGTTGACCAGCAAAAAGGCGTTGGCGCTTTGCTCGACCGCCCGCTGGAACAGGTGCAGGGCGCTGGTGGCGGTGCGGCGGTTGTGGTTGTTGATGACCTGGGCGAACTGGTCGGCCAGCTCACCGGCAAAAGCGATTTCATCGGACTGCCAGGCGCGGGTCACACCGGTCTGTTCCAGGCACAACACGCCGACCACTTGGCCATCGACGCGGATGCTAGCGTCGAGCATGGCATTGACGTCGCGCGGGCGCAGGGCTTCGGCCATCTCCCGGGTGCGCGGGTCACGCATCGCGTTGTGCGCGTCGATGGCGCGGCTGCTGTGCAGGGCTTCCATGTAATCGGGGAAGCTGCTGATGTCGATCACGTCCGGCAGGATGTATTCCTGAGTGGCGCGGTGGTAAGCCGAGATTGGCAGCAGTTGCTGACCTTCAAGGTTCCACAGGCTGGCGCAGTCGATTTCGTAGATATCGCAGGCGCAGCGGGTGATCAGTTCGGCGGCTTCTTGCAACGAGTTTTGGGTGCTGTAGCGCTGGCGGGCGAGCAGCAGAATCAGATCTTGCTGGGCGCGCACGCGCTCGAGGTGCTGCAATTGTTCCTGCTGGGCGCGCTGGTTCAGTTCAAGGGCGATTTGCAGGCGGGAGTTCTGGGTTTCGAGGTCGACGGAGGGCAGCAGCGGCGCTTCGTCGAATACGTCATCGACCGCCAGCAGATAACCACGCAGCAGATGACGATTGTGCTGTTTATAGGCTTCGCCCAGTTCAAGGATGCTCAGCGCACCCGCAGCGGTGTGCAGGGTGTAGCGCACCAGGTAATGCGGACTTTTAGCGAGTTGCTGCTGGATCGCATCATGCTGCTGATAGCGTGCTTCCGGCTCCATCAGGCTGGCGTAGGGCGAGCCGACCAGCGCACACAGCTCAACGGCGGGTTGGCCGAACTGGCGTTCGCAGTTGGGATCAAGAAACAGCATTGCCCAACTGGCTTCATTCAAGCGCTCGAAACGCAGCATGCCGAGCCGCGAGGGCACAGGCAACTGCGTCACTACCTCGGCCACCATACGGCTGGCGGCATCGGGCTGGCTCTTCATGAAGGGAACTCGCTTGGAAATATGCTGAACGCGCCGGGCTCTCGCCCTCTTTACTGTTGCCTGCGGCAAGGTTGCATCATTGCGGCACTGACTGACAAGAGTGATGAAGGCCAAGTGCTATAAGAATGTGTCGGCTGCACCGGGTATTTCTCCAGCGCCTGATGGAAAAGAGTAAAAGATCGCAGCCTGCGGCAGCGCCTGGAGTGGAATGCGTTCCGTGTAAGCGCTGCCGCAGGCTGCGATCTTTTAAGGTTTAACGTAGTTTTATGACGATCGACTGCAGTTTTTTGCCATTGCGATCATGGTAATTGACCAAAATCTGATCAGCCTCGACCACCACGTGGGCAAAATTGTCCTCACTCACCACTTGGCTGGTCAGCTCATGTCGGTAATCGCCCGCAGCCGTGTGCACCAGTGGCTGATCGAGAATGAACGTGGAGGCCTTGGCATACGGCAACAGTTTGCTGTTGCACAGCGGCGAAGAAACGATGGTGTGGACTTCGAAGTCCGGGTCTTCGCTGTGGCTCAGGCGCGCGGTCAGCGAGCCGTGCACGTCGCCGGAGATGAACACGACATTCTTGATCTGCCGAGCGCGGAGGGTTTCCAGCAGGCGCAGTCGTTGTTCCGGGAAGGCTTTCCAGGCGTCATCGCCATGCAGTTTGCGATCCGGGTAGAACATCACGCTGGTGACCACGAACTTGACCCGCGCGGGGCTGTTGATCAGCCATTTGAGCAGCGCTTGTTCCTGAGCCTCATCGAGGATGCGTCGATCATCGGCCGACAAGTTACGGCGGGTGCGACTGTCGGTTACGAACCATTCGATATCGCCGTCGCTGAACTGATACCAGTAATGCTCAAGTACCGAGCGATTAATCTGACCGTTAGTTGTGAGTGGATGTACCGGGCTGTGACTGGCTTGATACAACTCATAGGCGGCCATGGCATTGCGGTATAGGTTGTCGTCGGACTTGCTGGCATTGGCAGGCCAGTTATCTTCGATTTCATGATCATCAAGAATCATGTAAGTAGAGGTGCCGGACATCAGTCGTTTAATGTTGGGCTGGGAGAAAGCTGCGCGGTATTTTTCAAGTATGTCTTTATATTCGCGATCCGGTGCAATCAGGTTCATGTCATCGGCATAGATTTGATCGCCGGTCATTAACGTTGCGCTGATCGGCGGTTGCGCACCTTCAATCAATTGATTGATGGAGGCGAAGATCCGGTCGCCCAGTTGCGGCAGCGAAGCAATGCCTGCGGTCATGCGCAAGTAGCGGCAAGAGCCGACGATGTAGGCCCGCGCCTGCAAGGCTTTGCTGGAGCGGGTGCGGAACCGGTAGATCTCCCTGGGCCACTGCAACGGTAACTCCGCGACACTGTCCTGGGTGTGAACCGGACTCATCGGGCTGAACCAGCCTGCCTGATACTCGTATTCGGTATCGCCGCTCAAGTTGTTGAGTGCGAAAACTTCTGACATATCACGAAGTTCACTAAGTTTGGCAAAGAGTGCGGGTGACCATTGTTGTGCTCCGGAGGCGCGATAACGTATTGCGCCAAACACAGTGGCGTTGTTTTGTCGGTCGCCGCGAATGAATATGCGTGTGTGGTTAGTTGTGGTGTGGCCAATAATAGGGCCAATAGTAGGTCTTAACATGTCGAATCCATTCGAATGATTGCTGAATAAATATGAATGTGTGCAAGTTGCAGTTGTACAACTATTGCGTGCCAAGGTTAGTTGCGTGGGGGATAAAAAAGATCGGTGTGAAGCCGACTTGGGTTGTGGCCGATATCAGCAAAACCTGTAGGAAAAAACCAAGCGTGGTTTTTTTCAGGCAAAAAAAGCCCCGTCAATTGACGGGGTTGAGGTACGAGCGTGTGGCGCTCGAAAACGTGGAGCACAAGCGACCCTCCGTTACCGGAGGGCCGCTTGGGATTACAGCAGGATGGTGCGGATGTCCGCCAGCAGGCTGCCCAGACGCTGGGTGAAGCGTGCGGCAGCAGCGCCGTTGATCACACGGTGATCGTAGGACAGCGACAGCGGCAGCATCAGTTTCGGCTGGAAGGCTTTGCCGTCCCAGACTGGCTGGATGGTTGCCTTGGAAACACCAAGGATCGCCACTTCCGGCGCGTTGACGATCGGCGTGAAGCCGGTGCCGCCAATGTGACCGAGGCTGGAAATGGTGAAGCAGGCGCCTTGCATGTCGTCAGCGGTGAGCTTCTTGTCGCGGGCTTTGGCAGCCAGCGCAGCGGCTTCGGCTGCCAGTTGCAACAGGCTCTTCTGGTCGACGTTCTTGATGACCGGTACCAGCAGGCCATCCGGGGTGTCGACGGCGAAGCCGATGTTGACGTATTTCTTGCGGATGATTGCTTTGCCGCTTGGCGCCAGCGAACTGTTGAAGTCCGGCAGCTCCTTGAGCATGTGTGCGCAGGACTTGAGCAGCAGCGGCAGGATGGTCAGCTTGACGCCGGCCTTCTCTGCAACGGCTTTCTGCGCAACACGGAACGCTTCCAGCTCGGTGATATCAGCCGAATCGAACTGAGTCACGTGCGGGATGTTCAGCCAGCTGCGGTGCAGGCTCGACGCGCCGATCTGCATCAGGCGAGTCATCGGCACTTCTTCGATTTCGCCGAAACGGCTGAAGTCGACGACCGGAATCGGCGGGATGCCCGCGCCACCGGTTGCGCCAGCAGCAGCGGCCGGTGCTTCCTTGGCCTTCTGCATCATCGCTTTGACGTAAACCTGCACGTCTTCTTTCAGAATGCGACCGTGTGGACCGCTGGCGCCGACAGCGTTCAGCTCAACGCCGAACTCACGGGCCAGTTGACGCACGGCAGGGCCGGCGTGAACTTTCGCGCCAGGCTTGGCTGGAGCGGCGGCAGGAGTGGCAGCAGCAGGTGCAGCGGCAGCCGGAGCAGCAGCGGCTGGCGCTGGAGCACTTGGCGCAGCAGCAGCTGGAGCCGGGGCAGCAGCAGGGGCCGCGCCTTTGACTTTCAGCTTGAGGATCAGGTCGCCGGTGCCGACTTCGTCGTCCAGCTTGATGGAAACGCTTTCCACCACGCCAGCGGCAGGCGATGGAATTTCCATGCTGGCCTTG
Source organism: Pseudomonas sp. NPDC087639 (assembly GCF_044743385.1). Classification (NCBI taxonomy): domain Bacteria; kingdom Pseudomonadati; phylum Pseudomonadota; class Gammaproteobacteria; order Pseudomonadales; family Pseudomonadaceae; genus Pseudomonas; species Pseudomonas sp. NPDC087639. The sequence continues at coordinate 59,706 of NZ_JBIUWI010000034.1, forward strand.
TCGGATTCCAGGGTGATCAGCGACTGGTCGGCTTCGACGGTGTCGCCAGCCTTGACCAGCACTTCGATGATCTTGGCCTTGCCGGCCGAACCGATGTCCGGAACGTGAATGTCCTGAACGCTGTCAGCCACCGGTGCAGCCGGGGCTGCTGCAGGAGCAGGCGCAGCAGCAGCGGCTGGCGCAGCAGCCTGAGCCGGAGCGGCCGCAGCAGGGGCCGCGGCACCCGCCACTTCCAGATCCAGAATCAGGTCGCCAGTGCCGACTTCGTCGTTGAGCTTGACGCTGATGGCTTTGACCACGCCAGCGGCAGGCGACGGGATTTCCATGCTGGCCTTGTCGGATTCCAGGGTGATCAACGATTGATCAGCCTCGACGGTGTCGCCGACCTTGACCTGGATCTCGATGATCTGAGCCTTGCCCGACGAACCGATGTCCGGCACGTGCACTTGCTGAACCGAAGCGGCAGCAGGTGCAGCGGCAGGCGCTGCAGCAGCAGGAGCGGCAGCCGGTTTGGCCTCAGCTTTTGCAGCAGGTGCAGCGGCAGCCGCAGGGGCTGCTTCAGCAGCACCCTCGACTTCCAGTTCCAGCAGTTCGTCGCCTTCTTTCAGACGATCGCCCAGCTTCACTTTCAGGCTTTTGATGACGCCGGCTTTCGGGGCCGGCACTTCCATGCTGGCCTTGTCCGATTCCAGGGTCAGGATGCTCTGGTCGGCTTCGATACGGTCGCCGACCTTCACAAACAGTTCAATTACTTCACCTTCACCGCTGCCGATGTCAGGTACGCGAATGAGTTCGCTCACAGGGTT
>NZ_JBIUWI010000035.1:0-46658 GCF_044743385.1 Pseudomonas sp. NPDC087639
TGACTTGCGCGTTGCCTGGATCCTGGCAGGTGTGCATTTTGTTGTTGATGGCGACGATGATCGCGTCTTCCAGTTTGGTGGTGTAGTAGTGCTCTTGAGTACCTTGAGCCGAAGTACGGAACCACTGGATAACGATTTCGCTCATGCGCTCGCCGGAGGTCAGAGCGGCTTGCAGCAGAGGCGAAGCCTTGTCGTAGACCTTAGTGATCACAACTGGCTTGTGAACGCGCTGACCGGTTGGCTGACCGGATTGTGGGTCACGCGGGATGATCACGTCGTGGCTGAAAGCCTGAACCATAACCTGGTCTTCGTGGCCTTCCTGGTAGGTGTTGCCAACGGAGTCAGCGGTGAATGCGCCTGCAGTGATCAGGCCTTGTTTTTCGCCGGTAACCGACATGTACGCTGGTGTTGCCATGGGATGCTCTCCTTGCGGATAAATTTAGGGTGCCCGGGAGGCGAAATCGCCCGGTGGGTGCCTGACTGTTATCAAGGAGCGTGCCAGGTTTTGCGAAGCCCCCGGCATGTGGGGGTTAAGCGGATGTTAGAGGCTAAACGTAGGATGTTTGGCCGTGGTTTGGGGGCAAAAGTGCGCAAGAAGTTGCGCAGTACTGCGCAACTTCTTGCGCACTTGGCTGCAGGCCATGAATGGCGTGAGCTGTAGCGATTTTAAGGGCGAAATATTATGAGCATGTGCGCAACTTCTTGCGCATCAAGGCTCCGTGCCATCACGAAGCCCTTTGTAGAGGATTTCACTATCAGTTCAACTTCAGACCTAGCACGTGCGCGCACCCTTCAATCGACCGCCGCTGCGTCTGCGCATACAACCCCAACTCATCAATCGTCGGACGTCCCAGCGCCTGTTCAAATGCCTGCCGATTGGAATGCTCGCCATAGTGAGCCTGCGCCGTATCCCCAAGGTTGGACTGAAAAATCCCCGCCGCACTGACCGGCAGGAAATCTTCGTACACCAACGGCTCCGCTTTCACATAGCCGTCACGTAACAAGTCTTCCAGCGAGGCCTCATTGAGACTACCCGCCGCCAAGCCCTTTTCCGTGGCGAAATAGCGAAAGTAGGCCAGACCCTGTTCGCGCATGCCTTCGATGCTGTCAGGAAATTCGCCAAAGTGCTGAGTCATCAGCGTGTTGTAGCGTGCGGCATTGGCTTCGTTGGGGAAATCACCCAGCTCATCCCGCGCCGCATTCAACAGGCGGTCATACAACGCCCGGCCCTTGGGTGTCAGCGCCGCGCCACGTTGTTCGATTTCGCCGAAACGCGCGCTGTGACTGCCACGAGTTTCGCTTTGGTCGGTGAAGGCGATCGGCTCATCCAAGGCCTTGAAACTGGTCTGACGCAACAGGATCGGGCATTGCCGGCGCGGTGGACCTTCGATCACGGCTTTTGGCGTGATGCCATGAGCCGGCATCTGCTCCTGAACGACGTCGATGTCGAGAGTGCGCGGTGTCAGGTGATTGATGTGCGGGCCTTTGAACGCCACCACATCCGCGATCAGACGGTGCTGGGCGCTCAACGTCCGGTACTGCGCAGCGGTAACGGTTGCGCTGTGATGCCAACGAAAGGTTTCCAGCGCTTGTAGGACGAATGCCTGTGCTTCGGCTTCGTTGAGTCCGCCAGCGGTCTCAGCCTGCGCGATCAAACGCAATGCCGCCGCCGTGAAGATCGAACGCTTGCCCAGCACCGATTCGGCAAAGGCGCGAAGTTCAGGATCTTCAATCAACTCCAGCCGCAACAACGAGGTAAACACTCGAAACGGACTGACTTGCAGCGCCTCTTCATGCACCGCGCGAAACGCCGTGGAATGCACCGGCACACCCGCCGGCGTCAGGTCGTAATAACCCACCGGTTGCATGCCCATCACCGCGAACAGGCGCGCGAGGGTGGCCAGTTCCGTTGCGGTGCCCACACGGATCGCGCCATGACGCTCCATGTCCAGCCGTTCGATTTCGCCTGTGCTGTTGAGTTGTCGTGCGATGTCTGGCTGACGTGAAAGCACGTCGCGGTTGGTCTGCTCCACCAGTTCCATTAGCGCGCCGTACAGCGGGACTTCTTCGCGGTACATGTCGGACATCGCTTTGGAGAAGCGTTGGCGGATCAGGTCGGGGCTGACGAAAGGCTGCACGGTCATGAAAAAAATTCCTGCCACGGTCACGAAATGGATGGAGGAAAAGATCGCAGCCTTCTCCCGCGCGGGCAAACGAAGAATCCTACGAACTTCATTCTGCCAACGACTGATCCACCAGTTCGATCCAGTGCCTGACCGGTGTCCGACCAGCACTGGCGAGGTGGCTCTGGCAGCCGATGTTGGAGGTGACGATCAGCTCGGGGCGGCCGCTTTCCAGAGCATTGAGGCGGTTGTCGCGCAGTTGCCGGGCGATGGCCGGTTGGGTCAGCGAATAAGTGCCCGCCGAACCGCAGCACAAATGACCGTCCGGCACGTTGGTCAGGTTGAAGCCCAGGCGAGTCAGCACCGCTTCAACGGCGCCGCCAAGTTTCAACGCGTGCTGCAAGGTGCACGGGCAATGCACGGCAATCCGCTGTTCGCCGGCGGCACACACCTGCTCCAGCGGTTCCTGCGCGATAACCTGCACCAGATCGAGGGTCAGTTCGCTGATCCGCCGCGCCTTGTCGGCGTAAGCCGGATCATCCTCCAGCAGATGCCCGTAATCCTTGATGAACGCGCCGCAGCCGCTGGCGGTCTGCACGATGGCTTCGGCGCCGTTTTGCAGATGCGGCCACCAGGCGTCGATGTTCTGCCGGGCGCGGTCGAGGCCTTTGGCCTGGGCGTCGAGGTGATAGTCCAGCGCGCCGCAACAACCCGCTTCGGCCACTGGCGTGACACTGATCCCGAGTCGATCCAGCACCCGCGCCGTGGCGTCATTGGTATTCGGCGACAAACCCGGTTGCACGCAGCCTTCCAGCAGCAAAACCCGGCGCGCATGCTGTGGGTGCGGGCGCACACCCGAACTCGGCAGATGCTGTGGCAGTTTGCTTTCAAACATTCGCGGCAACAGCGGTCGGAATGCCGTGCCCATCCGCAGCAAACCCTTGAACAACCCCGGATTCGGTGCCAAGGCCCGCAGTCCCTCACGCAACAAACGCTGCGCCGCCGGACGCGGTACCGCGTGATCGACCACCGCCCGGCCAATGTCGAGCAAGTTGTGATAATCGACGCCGGACGGGCAGGTGGTTTCGCAGTTGCGGCACGACAGGCAGCGGTCCAGGTGCAGTTGCGTCTGCGGGGTGGCCGGTGCGCCTTCGAGCACTTGCTTGATCAGATAGATGCGCCCGCGCGGGCCATCGAGTTCATCACCGAGTAATTGATAGGTCGGACAGGTGGCGTTGCAAAAGCCGCAATGCACGCAAGTGCGCAGGATCTTTTCCGCCTCGGCGGCACGGGGCAACAGTCGGGATTGCTCGCTGAGGGTGGTTTGCATGGCTAGAACTCCGCGTACATCCGGCCTGGGTTGAACAGCCCTTGCGGGTCGAGTTGCGCCTTGAGTTGCCGGTGATAGCGCAGCAGGGTCCAGTCCAGCGGCTGGAACGGCGAGTCACTGGCGCCGTGAGTGAAACACGTGGCGTGGCCGCCGAGTTCCTGAGCGTGGATATGAATGTGCGGTTTGTCGGATTTAAGCCAGCGTTGCGCACCGGCCCAGTCGATCAGTTGCTCGCCTGGCAAGTCCAGTGGGCCGAGGTTATTGGGCAGTGACAGGCGCCAAAGCGGCAGGCCTTCGTCGAAAAACGGCAAACGTTGTTCGTTCAAATCCCGCCAGAACACCGAGTCCAGCGGTTCACCGCCCAAACGTTGATGCGCCGCCGTCACAGAGCCTTCGCCGCCCTCAAGGCGCAGGTACAGGCTGTCGCCATCGTGACACGCGGCGCTGATCGGCAGCGGTTGCTGGCCCCATTCGGCGAGATTGGCCAAGGCGCGGGTGCAGTCGATATCGAGGCGGATGCTCAGGCACTGACGGGGTTTGGGCAGGACTTTCAGCGAGACTTCAGTCAGCACGCCGAGGCAGCCGTAACTACCGGCCATCAGCCGCGACAGGTCATAACCGGCGACGTTTTTCATCACTTCACCGCCGAAGCGCAGGTGTTGGCCGAGACCGGTGATCACCCTTGTGCCGAGGACGAAATCCCGCACCGAGCCCGACCATGGCCGCCGTGGCCCGGACAACCCGGTGGCGATCATGCCGCCGACCGTGGCGCCGTCGCCGAACGCGGGCGGTTCGCACGGCAACATTTGCCCGGCAGCGTCCAGCGCGGCGAGCAACTCGGACAACGGCGTGCCGGCACGCACGCTGACTACCAACTCGGTCGGGTCATAACGAACGATGCCACGGTGCGCGCGAGTATCCAGCACTTCACCGGCCACTTCGCGCCCGAGAAACGCCTTGCTGTTGCCGCCCTGAATCTTCAGCGGCGTGGCGTTGGCCCGCGCTTGATTGACCTGATCGAGCAGGGCGCTGCTGGCATCGAAATCGGCCATCAGAAGCGCTCCAGCTCAGGGAATGGCAGTTGCCCGGCGTGAATGTGCATCGCACCGAATTCAGCGCAGCGGTGCAGGGTCGGGATGTTCTTGCCGGGGTTGAGCAGGCCCTTCGGGTCGAACGCGGCTTTTACCGCGTGAAACAGGCGCAGTTCGTCGTTATTGAACTGCGCGCACATCTGATTGATTTTCTCGCGGCCGACCCCGTGTTCGCCGGTAATGCTGCCGCCGACCTGCACGCACAATTCGAGGATCTTGCCGCCCAGCGCTTCGGCGCGGTGCAGTTCGCCGGGTTGGTTGGCGTCGAACAGGATCAGCGGGTGCATGTTGCCGTCGCCGGCATGGAACACGTTGGCCACACGCAAGTTGTACTCCTCGCCGAGGCGCGCAATGCCTTGCAACACGCCGGGCAATTCGCGGCGCGGGATGGTGCCGTCCATGCAGTAGTAGTCCGGCGACAATCGGCCGATGGCCGGGAAGGCGTTTTTGCGCCCGGCCCAGAAGCGCACGCGTTCGGCTTCATCACGGGCCTGGCGTACTTCGGTCGCGCCGGCCTCGGTCATGACGGCGCGCACCCGCAGGCAGTCGTCATGGACATCGGCTTCGACGCCATCGAGTTCGCACAACAGGATGGCTTCGGCGTCGACCGGGTAACCGGCGTGAATGAAATCTTCAGCGGCGCGGATGGCCAGGTTGTCCATCATTTCCAGGCCACCGGGAATAATCCCTGCCGCAATAATTTCCGCCACCGCTCGCCCGGCCTTTTCCACGGAATCGAAACTGGCCAGCAGCACCTTGGCGACCTGGGGTTTGGGCAGCAGTTTGACCGTGACTTCGGTGATGATCCCCAGCAAACCTTCGGAACCAGTGAACAGCGCGAGCAGGTCGAACCCCGCTGAATCGAGGGCGTCGGAGCCCAACGTCAGGTGTTCGCCTTCGATGGTCAGCACTTCGATTTTCAGCAGGTTGTGCACGGTCAAACCGTACTTGAGGCAATGCACGCCGCCGGCGTTTTCGGCGACATTGCCGCCGATCGAACAGGCGATCTGTGACGACGGGTCCGGCGCGTAATACAGGCCGAACGGCGCGGCGGCCTGGGAGATTGCCAGATTGCGTACGCCCGGCTGAACCCGTGCGGTGCGCGCAGCCGGGTCGATGTGCAGGATGTTGTTGAAGCGCGCCATCACCAGCAGCAAGCCTTTTTCCAGCGGCAAGGCACCGCCGGACAAACCGGTGCCCGCGCCACGAGCGACCACCGGGACGTTCTGTTGATGGCAGAGTTTGAGCAGGGTCTGCACCTGATCAAGCCGACGGGGCAGGGCAACCAGCATGGGCGTCGTGCGGTAAGCCGACAGACCGTCGCATTCGTAGGGTTTGAGTTCGTCTTCACGCCACAGAATGTCGAGGTCGGGCACGGCTTGCTGCAAGGCCTTCAGTAGCTCGGCCTTATTCACGTCAGGCAACGGGCCGTCGAGGCGCTCGTCGTAGAGGATGTTCATTGCTGATTTCCCAGAAACTCCCGGTACAACCGCGCGGTATTAACCGGCTGTTCGACCATCGGCATATGCCCGACGCCGTCCCACACATCCACCTGCAAATTGACGATGCCTTTGCTCCAGATCGGCACGCTGCTGACGTCGATCAGCCGATCCTTGCGCCCCCACAGCAGCAGCGCCGGACATTTGATGTCGGCCAGTTTCGGCTCCATCGGCGGGCTGGCGCGGAAATCGCGGAAGATCTCTTCCAGTTCATCGCGTTGCCGTTCGTAGCGCTGGGCGATGGCGTCCAGTACCAGCTTCGGCACCCACGGTGGCGAAGCCATGGTCATGGCATAAAACTGCTGGAACTCCTCTCGGGAATTGATCAGAAACGGGTTATGGCCACGGGCCAGATGCCGCTCCATGTCACTGACCTCAGGCGCCGTGACGCCGGCCGGATCAATCAGCGCTACCGAGGCAATCCGGTCCGGATACGTCGCCGCCAACCACGCCGCAATGTAGCCGCCCATGGAGTTGCCGATCACATGGACTTTCTCCACGCCGCAAACGTCGAGCAACTGGATCATGCGCTTGGCCTGCAGCGGGATATCGTAGCCGCCGCCGGCCTTGAAGCCGGTTTCACCGTGGCCGGCCAGATCCGGAATGATCACTCGATACTGGCGTACGAAATGCCGCGAGAAGCGCAGCCACAGGTTCTTGTCGGCGCTGTAACCGTGCAGCATCAGGATCGCGCTGGCAGCTTCGTACGGCCCACCTTGCCAGGTCGAGACGGTCATCTCGGCGATCGGCACTTCGATCTTGTGCAGCTTGTACAACTTGGCTTCGGTGGCCATGTTCAGGTCATACAGCCAATGGCCGACCGCCGGGTAACTCAACCAACTCCAGGCCACGAACACTGCGAGGGCGACAAACAGCAAAAGCATCGACGTCTTCCTTTTACGTAGTCAGGACAGAATGTGATCGGCCGGTTTCAGCGCCCGGGTCAAGCGGTAATAGCTGAAACTGAAGCCGGGAAACATAGCGATCACATGACCGCTCTTGCTTTGATACCAACTGTGGCAGCCGCCGGACTTCCAGACCGTGCGCTCCATCTCCCGGTGGATCATCTCAGTGTAGGTACGTTCTGCCTCGGGACGTACTTCGATGCTGCGCAGGCCTTTGGCCTGCACGGTGCGGATGCAGTCGAGGATGTAGTTCATCTGCGATTCGATGATGAACAGCGCCGATGTGTGGCCAATGCCCGTGTTGGGGCCGGTGACGATAAACAGGTTGGGAAAGTCCGGCAGGCTGGTGCCGAGGTAGGCGCGGGGGTATTCGGCCCAGACCTCTCTGAGCTGCACGGCGTTTTTTCCGCTGACCGGGTAGGAAATAACGCCATCGGTGGCGTCGTAACCGGTCGACCAGACGATCAGATCAACATCGATGTGCTGACCGTCCTGGGTGTTGATCCCGCTTTCGTCGATGGAGGCGATGCCTTGTTCGCGACTGTGCAAGGTGACGTTAGGCCGAGTCAGCGCCGGGTAGTAAGTACTGGAAACCAGCACCCGTTTGCAGCCGATGGTGAAATCCGGGATGAGTTTTTGCTGAAGTAACGGATCGGGCACCTGGCGCTTGAGAAAGCGCAATGCCTGCTTCTGCACCAGGTGAATCGCCGGCTTCGAGTATTTGAAGGCAATTACCCGGGTTTCGAACTGCCAGTAGATCAGCCAGCGCAATAGCTTGTAGGCCGGTTTCAAGCCCAACAGCCAACGCTGAAACGGCCCGAACACGCGATCAGCGCGAGGCAACACCCAATGCGGTGTGCGCTGGAATACATGCAACTGCTCGACCTTCGGCGCAATCGCCGGGATCACCTGCGCCGCGCTGGCGCCGCTGCCGACGATGGCCACGCGTTTACCGCGGTAGTCGTAGCTGTGATCCCAATGGTTTGTGTGAAAAGTCTTGCCCTGAAAGCGCTCCTGCCCCGGGAAGTGCGGGATCACCGGTTGGCTCAACGGCCCGGTGGCATTGATCATGAACTGCGCGTAGAACGTGCCCTTGGTCGCGGTGTGGACGGCCCAGCGTTTTTCAGCCTCGTCCCACTCGACGCGCTCGACATTGGCCTGCAGTTCCACCCGCTCACGCAGACCGAACTGGTCGATCACATGCTCGGTGTAACGGTGCAGTTCCGCCTGCTCGGCAAACATCTGCGACCAGCGGTACGGCGCAAATGACAGCGAATACAGCGGCGACGGCACGTCCACCGCCGCGCCGGGGTAAGTGTTCTGGCACCAGGTGCCACCGAAGAAGTCGCGCCGTTCCAGCATACGAAAATCGTCGATCCCGGCCTTGAGCAGGTTGACCGCCGCACACTGGCCGCCAAAACCGCTACCGATGATCAACACTTGGTAAGTCTGCATGGGCCTCCTTCTTATAGTTGTTTTTCCGTTTTCCTCCTTTCATGTATAGCCAAATATTTGCACTGTGCGCGGCGGATCAGCGCCCGTTGAGCCCGCTAGCCGGTGATGGCTATTTAACGTCGCCCTGTTAGACTCCAAGCCAGTCCGTCTGACGGTGTGCAAGTTCCGTCGAGTGATCGAGGCCCCTATGGGAAACACGGGAGGGAAGGGACTTTCATTGGCCAGGAGGCTCTACACATCGCGAACCCTCGGTCTGGTCCTGGGGCTTCTTTGCGTGAGCGTGGCGATGTACCCGCTCGATCCACCGCTGTGGGTATGGGCGCTGATGCTGATCAACGGCCTCGTCTGGCCGCATTTGGCCTTTCAATGGGCGCGCCGTTCAAGCGTGCCTTACCACGGCGAACACCGAAATCTATTGATCGACGCCTTTCTCGGCGGTTTTTGGGTCGCCGCCATGCAGTTCAATCCACTGCCCAGCGCCACGACCATCTCGATGATGGCGATGAATAACGTGGCCATCGGCGGTGTGCGCTTTCTGCTGGCCGGTTCTGCGGCGCAGCTCCTTGGGGTTGGCGTAGGGCTGGTGGTGTTTGCCCCAGCCTTCATTCCGCAAACCTCACCCTTGCAACTGTATGCCTGCCTGCCGTTGCTGATGCTCTATCCGCTGGCGCTGGGCTGGATCTGCTTTCGCCAGGCCTACACGCTGGGGCTGCATAAACGTGAATTGCTCGCGCTTAGCCGCACCGACAGCCTCACTGGGCTGCTCAACCACGGTGCCTGGAAGGATCAACTGGAAATCGCCTTTCAGCGCTGCAAACGGCAGAAACAGGGTGCGGCGATTGCATTGATCGACATCGATCATTTCAAGGCGATCAATGACACCTACGGCCATGTGGCCGGCGACATCGTGCTGCGGCAACTGAGCAAACTGCTCAAGCAGAACCTGCGTGCCACCGACATCGCGGGGCGATATGGGGGCGATGAATTCTGCGTGATCCTCCCGGAGTTGCCGCTGTTCCATGCCGCCCAAGCCATGGAAGCGTTGCGCGAGCGCTTCGCCACGCTGGGCTATGAGCAGAACCCGGCGCTGAAGGTCAGCTTGAGCATCGGACTGGCGGAGTACGACCCGGCCCATGCCGATGCGACGCGTTGGCTCAATGACGCGGATCAGGCGTTGTACGAGGCCAAGGCCAGTGGGCGCAACCGGGTTATCTGCAATTGCGACAACCTGCCCAAGCAGCCGGTGCTCGACTCGGTCTGACTTCCCGTATATCAGCTGTGTGAACCGGTTCAATCGGTGTCGCATCCGGGATAGAGCCTCGCGTCAATGTCAGGTACGGTTCAAGTTCCTCCCGACGCGAAACAAGGATCGATTCATGACGTTCTCATTTTCCCGCTCCCTGCTGGCCGCCAGCCTCGGCCTGACGCTCGCTTTCTCTGCCGCTACCGCCAATGCCGAACCGCATAAACAAGTCCTCGCCAATGCTGAGCAATACCAGCCCGAAGCCCTGAAACTGCTGGAACGCCTGGTTAATATCGATACAGGCTCCGGTTATGAGCCAGGCCTCAAGCAAGTCAGCGAGATCGTCATTGATGAACTGAAAAAGCTCGGCGCCACCATCGAACTGATACCCAACACCCCGGAAAAAACCAACCACGTACTGGCCACGTTCAAGGGCACCGGCAAGGCGAAAATCCTGCTGATGGCGCACATGGACACGGTGTTCAAGGAAGGTTCGGCGGCCGAGCGGCCATTCCACATCAAGGACGGACGCGCCTACGGCCCGGGGGTGATGGACGACAAGGGCGGCATCGTCGCCGGGATCTATGCATTGACAATCCTGAAAAACCTCGACTTCAAGGACTATGCGCAAATCACCTTCCTGCTCGACGCTAGCGAAGAAACCGGCTCGGACGTCGCCACCGACCTGATCAAGAAAACCGCCAAACTGCATGACGTGACGCTCAATCTTGAGCCGGGTCGTCCGGCCGATGGCCTGGTGGTGTGGCGCAAGGGCAGCGCGACGGCGGTGGTCGAGGTCAAGGGCAAAGCAGCGCATGCCGGGGTCGCGCCGGAATTGGGGCGCAACGCGGCGATGGAAGCGGCGCACCAGATTCTGCAACTGGGCAAGCTGGGTGATGAGGCGAAGAAAACCACCATCAACTTCACCGTGCTCAAGGCTGGCGATCGCACCAACGTGATTCCGGATCAAGCCACGGCCAAGGCTGACGTGCGTGCGGCGGTGCCGGAGGAGTTCGACCGGATCGAGAAGGATCTGGCGCGGGTGTCGCAGGACAAGCTGATTCCAGACACCGTGGTGACCACGAGTTTGCAACGGGGTCTACCGCCGATGCCGCAGACGGCCGAGTCAGATCGTCTGATGGCCATGGCTCAGGGGATTTACGGCGAAATCGGCCGCAAATTGACCGAGGAGGGCAGCGGTGGCGCGGCCGATGCGAGTCTGTCGGCCGGGGTTGGCACGCCGACGCTGGATGGCTTCGGGATTGTTGGCGGCAATATTCATACGCCGGAGGAATATGCGGAGGTGGCGAGTGTGGCGCCGCGGATATATCTGTTGTCGCGGATGATTATGGAGTTGTCCAAGGGGCAGTGACGGGAGTTTGTCGTTATTCATAGCGTAACCCCCCGTCCTGTAGGAACTGTCGAGTGAAACGAGGCTGCGATCTTTTGATCTTCAGGGGGAAAATCAAAAGATCGCAGCCTTCGGCAGCTCCTACAGGGGCTTCAACTCCGCGACGATCGTGGCCGGTCGAATACAGAACCTGACACATTTGGAGTGAATTCTATGACCGACCAAGTAATGCCACGTCCTCCCCATCTGTTGATGCGCGAAGGGTGTGCGATTTTGAATGTGATTCAGGCCAGGGCGATGCAGCGGGAGGAGGCTTACAAAACCCCGATTTAGCGGTGTAGCGGCAGATGCCTTCGCGAGCAGGCTCGCTCCCACAGTGGATTGTAGTGAGCACAGAATTTGTGTTCGACACAGATCAAATGTGGGAGCGAGCCTGCTCGCGAAGAGGCCGGTGCGGCCAACACATCACTCCTTGACGCTCATATATTCCTTGGCCCAGAGAATGTATTCCTCCGGCTGGGTATAGGTATGCGTCAATTCGGTCGCGCTCAAGTCCGAAGCCTGGGTAAAGATCTGCCGCTGTTCGCGCAGGCTGTCGTAGGTTGCCTTGATCGCCGCGAAGTACGCGCCATGGCCGTCGATGGTCACGCGCACGCCCAGTTCGGCCAGACGTTTGTCGTCGCGCAGTGCCGGGTTGCCGTAGGTCACCAGCATCAGCGGCACGGTCAGATGTTCTGCAATCTGCTCCAACTGATCGAAGTCCTGCACGCCAACCATGCAAATGCCATCGGCGCCGGCAGCCTGATACTGGCGGGTGCGGCTGATGATTTCCTGGTTCGGCAGGATGCCGGCGTTGGTGCGGGCGATGATCGCCATTTCCGTGTCGACCCTGGCTTCCAGCGCTGCGCGGATCTTGCCGACGCCTTCGGCAACCGTGATCAGGTCAGTGGATTTACGGCCAAATTGGGCGGGCAGCAAGGTGTCTTCGATGGTCAGGGCGGCGACGCCGGCGCGTTCCAGTTCGACGATGGTGCGCATCACGTTGAGGGCGTTGCCGTAGCCGTGGTCGGCGTCGGCGATCACCGGTAATTGGGCGACACGGCCGATGCGGGTGGCCTGTTCGGCGAACTCGCTGAGGGTTATCAGGGCAAAGTCCGGCGCGCCCAATACCTGCAACGAGGCCACGGAACCACCGAGAATCCCCACTTCAAAACCCAGGTCCGCGGCAATGCGGGCGGACATCGGGTCGAACACCGAGGCCGTGTGGTAGCAGGTGTCGGAGGCCAGCAGCTGACGGAAGTTACGGCGCAAATCTTGATGGGAAAGCCTGGTCATACGAGTTCCACCAATACAAAGGAATGGAACGGCTTGAGCAAAGGTGTCAACGCCGAAGAATGAAAAGGCTATCACGCGAATGGGTCAATGATCATGACGAATTTGCGAGGGTAGAGGTTGATGATGAATAAAGTGCTGAAAGGATTAACCTGTAATGAAGGGTTTGCCTGTCTGAGAGGACCCGACTGTGGCGAGGGGATTTATCCCCGATCGGCTGCGCAGCAGTCGCAAAACCGGTGCATGCGGTATGCCTGAAAGGAAGCGGTGTTGGCTTTTTTTGGGTCCGCTTCGCAGCCCATCGGGGATAAATCCCCTCGCCACAGTTGGATCTCCTCCATATAGGGGGGATCAGGCAGCCACGGCCTGCTGCTGTTGATTGGGCAACATCACCGCCCGCACCGAATTGCCCGGTTGCAGTTGCAGGCGCTTGGCCGTGAGGCGGTCGATCACCAAGCTGCTGCCGACCCGGCGAGCGCGGGCGACGGTGATGCGGCAGTTTTCCAAGCGGCGGTTATGGATCAGCCACAGCGGCGCCTGTTCGTCCGGGGTGCCGAGGCTAAGGGCCAACTCAAGGCTGTCGCGCACCGTGCGAATATTGCGGATTGGCGCTTCGATCACCGGCCCACCGTCGAAAATGTCGATATAGCCTTTGTGGGTGAAACCCTCGGCCTGGAGGATTTTCAGCGCCGGTTCGGTATTGGGGTGCGCCTGACCGATGGCGGCTTGCGCCTGTTCGGTGAGCATGCAGGTGTACAGCGGCTGGCGCGGCATCAATTCGGCGATGAACGATTTGTTGCCCAGCCCCGACAGGTGATCGGCGTGACTGAAGTCCATCTGGAAGAAGTGTCGGCCGAGACTGTCCCAGAACGGCGAGCAACCCAGCTCATCGGCACTGCCGCGCAGTTCGGCGATCATCTTCTCGCCAAACAGATGAGGGAACTCAGCGACGAACAGCAAACGCCCCAACGACAACAAGCGGCCGTTGCTGCCGTGGCGATGGTTATGGCCCAGAAACAACGAGCACAACTCCGATTGGCCGGTCAGTTCGTTATTGAGGAACAGCGTCGGGATCTGCCGTTGAATGCCCAGGTCCGGGGCCGAACTCACCGTCAGCCCAACCCGATAGTTGTACCAGGGCTCGCGCAAACCAACCGCGCCGGCCATTGCGCTGACACCCACCACGCGCATGTCATCGTCTTCGAGCACAAACAGATAGTCGGCATCGGCACGTTCCACCTGCTCGGCGAACGCCCGTTGCGCCCATCGCACCCGGTGGGACAGGCGATCTTCGTTGGCCGGCAGGGTGGTGAACCCCGGGCCTGCCTGCTGTACCAACGTCATCAACGCGGGCAGGTCGCTGACTTTAACCGGGCGGACAATCATGCTGTAACTCCTTCTTCGCGCCTGTTCGGGCACTGTCGTTGGGTGCGGAACCGGGCGCGGTTCACAGGGCAATCAGCCGGATCGGGCTGTCATCGGTCACGTTCAGCGCCGCACACATTGCAGGGGTGAGGGACAGCGGTTGATCGGGGTGGTAATCGAGTTCGGCGACGATGGCCCGGAAGCCATGCAGCGCATCGTTGCTCAGCAGATAACGGCTGCGTGCATCAATGTGCGGTTGTTGCTGCGCCTGTGCAGTCCGGCTTTGAGCGACTGAACGGATGTTCGCGGTGCGTGCGTACAACGTCGGGCCAGCGTCGAACAAGTCAATGTAGCTGTTGGTTTCGAAGCCTTCGCGCTCAAGAATGTCGAAGGCTTCCTGGCCATCCGGGTGTATACGGCCGATACAGTCCTGCGCCGCTTGCGGCAGCATCGGCACGTAGATCGGGTATTGCGGCATCAGTTCGGCGAGGAACGCGCGGCTCTGCAACCCGCACAGGCGCTCGGCCTCGGCGTAGGGCAGGTCGAAGAAGTGTTTGCCCAGCGCATCCCAGAACGGCGAATGACCGTTCTCGTCGCTGTAACCGACGATTTCGGTAATCACTGCTTCGGCGAAGCGCTGCGCATGGGCCGCGATGAACAGCAGGCGCGCCCGCGAGAGCAATTCGGAAAACGGCGTTCGCACCAGCGCTGCGTCGATGTGGAAACCACGCAACAGGGTGTGATCGTTCAGGTCGTGGCACAACGAAAGCGCCGGCACGCCGTGCTCGATATTCAGCTCCCGCGAGGCACTGGTGAAATGGCGATTGCGCAGGCTGTAGAACGGCTCGCCAAAACCGGCCTTGGCGAGGATCTCCGAACAACCGACCAGCCGCTGACTGTCGGAATCTTCCAGCACGAAGAAATAGTTCTCCGGGCCGTGGGCCGCGGCTTCGCTGTCAAATGAAGCACAGGAGCCAGCGATTTTCTCGCGCAAACGCTCGCTGTCGTCCGGTAGGGAGGTCACGCCCACCAGACTGTCGCGGGCCAATTGTTGGAGCTGGGGCAGGTCATTCTGCTCGACTGGGCGTAAGACCAGCATGGATGTACTCCTGTATCAAAAGGTTCGGCGAATCACCGAACCTGACTATCACTGTCGGTTTCCACGCGTTAAAGCGGCGGTCGCCTGATTTGTTGTCAGACGCCGCTCTTTTTCTTGTCAGCCGTTGCTCGGGTCAGGCAGCGCGGTACTGGCGCCGAACTTGTTGAGGAAAAACAGGTACACCAGGCCCAGACCAATCCAGATCAGGCCGAGTTTCTGCGCATCGACGCCCATGTTGTACATGATGGCCGCGACGATGATGAAGCCGATCACCGGGCAGATCAGATGACGCACGACCTGACCGGATTTTTGCCGACGCCAGTAGTAGTTGATCACGGTCAGGTGCAGCAGCATGAAACCGCTTAGCGCGCCGAAGTTCACCAGCGAGGTCAGGGTGTCGACCGAGTTGATAAACAGGTAGCAGATCACCAGCGACAGCACCGCCACCAGATAAATGCTCAGGTACGGGGTGTTGTGTTTCGGATGCACTTTGGCCAGCACTTTCGGCAACTTGCCGTCGCGGGCCATGCCGAACAGCAGGCGCGAGACAGCGGCTTGCGAAGTGATCGCCACCGCCACGCCCCAGGCCAGCGCAGTCGCTACAGCGGTCAGGGTCGCCAGCCAACTGCCAGCGGCGATTTCGGCAATTTCATAGAACGCGGTGTCGGCGGATTTGAAGCCCATGCCCGCTGCCAGATCAGTAGCAATCCAGGTCTGCGCAACGAAGATCACACCCATCACCATCAAGGTGATCAGAGCGGCTTTGCCGACGCTGCGGCCCGGGTCGCCCTTGATCTCTTCGGCGAGGGTGGAAATCGCGTCGAAGCCGAGGAACGACAGCACCGCAATCGACACCGCTTGCATCAGCAAGGCGAAATTGAAGGTTTCCGGGTGATACAGCGGCGCCAGAGTCAGCTCGCCGTTACCGCCACCGTTGTGCAGGGCGTTCCAGGCGTAGAACAGGAAGATGCCCAGCACCACCAGTTGCGCCAGCAGGAAAATGATGTTCATCCGCGCGGTGAAGGTGATGCCGCGCAGGTTGACGAAAGTCGCGCTGACGAGGAACGCCAGAATGAAGCCGACTTTCGGAATGTCCGGATACAAATGGTTGAGCGCCATCGCCGCATACACATACAGCAGCGGTGGTATCAGCAGGTAATCGAGCAGCATCAGCCAACCGGCGATGAAGCCGACGTGTTGATTGAGGCCGCGTTGCGCGTAGGAATACACCGAGCCTGCGATCGGAAAAGCCTTGGCCATGCTGCCGTAGCTCAACGCCGTGAACAGCATCGCCACCATGCCGATGATGTACGCCAGCGGCACCATTCCCGGTGCCTCGGCATTCACGTAGCCATACACGCCGAACGGGGCGATGGGGATCATGAAAATCATCCCGTACACCACCAGATCCGTGAGCGTGAGGCTACGTTTCAACTCTTGCTTGTAGCCGAATTCTTCAATTTCCATGAAGCGCAACTCCTTGTCAGCCATCGATTGTCTTTTAGTTCTTCTATCGGTAATCCGTTACAGCATCAGCAGTCTTTACAGGCGTCTTTCCTTACAGCAATGGCGCGAGGTATCCAGCCCAGCGCGAGACGGCCTCCGGGCTTTGCAGCAAGTCGTTGCGCACCTCGATCAACACCGACTCCAGGCCGCGGGCGTCACCGTGCACTGGCACGGTCATGTCGCCCAGCGGATCTATCTTGTACGGCTGGTTGCCCGCGACTTTCAGCGGAAGCTCTTCGAGGCCGTCGAGCAGCCGTTGTGCATACGCCTTGGCCTGACCAAACAACACGCCGATTTCCAGCGGGCGCGGCTGGCCGTAATACACCGGGGTGAAACTGTGAATCCCGACCACCCGCACCGGTTGACCCTTGGCGATGCGTTCGTCGATCAGCGTCTGCAACTGTGTGTGAAACGGCTTGAACAGCGTCTGGCGCCGGTATTCGCGGGTGGCTTCGTCCAGCTCGCGGTTGCCCGGCACTTGGTAAATCTCGCTCTGCGCCGGAATGCTGTCAGGCGCATGCCGTGGTCGATTCAGATCAATCAGCAGCCGCGAATAGTTGGCGCTCAACAGCGTCGCGCCGAGGGTTTCCGACAATTGCTCGGCCAGTTGCAGCGCGCCGATGTCCCAGGCGATGTGCTCGCGCGCGGCGGCATCGTCCAGACCCAAGTTGTTCAGGGCCTCGGGGATGTAGCGACTGGCGTGCTCGCACACCAGAATCACCGGGTGCGTCGAGTCAGCGCGGCTCAGGTTGTAGACCGGTCGGGTGTACAACCCCAGCTCGGCGGATTCAGTACAGGCGTGCATAGTGCTCACACAGGTCAGCGGGCGAGAGCTGTTCCGTCAGCGCCAGTTCCTCGGTTTTCAGGGCGTGGTAAGTATCGAGCAACGGCTTGGGCAGCCATTCATTGAAGGCGCCACTGTTGCGCAGGCAATCCAGTGCCTGGGCCAGCGAGAGGGGCAGGGCAACGATGCCCCGCGCCTTGCGTTGCTCGTCGTTAAGTGAGTCGGGAATCTCATCGGTGATCGCGTTCAGCGCCAGACGCTGTTCGATGCCCAGGCGTCCGGCGATCAGCAGCGCAGCCATGGCCAGGTGCGGCGAGGCGGTGGCGTCCATGGCGCGGAATTCGAGGTTGAACTGCGTGGCCACGGATTTGCCGCCCAGCGTCACCGTCGGGCAGATGCGCAGCGCCGCTTCACGGTTCTGCTGGCCCAGGCAGGCGTAGGACGCGCTCCAGTGGTGGGGCTGCAAGCGCTCATACGAGACCGGGGTCGGTGCGGTGAACGCACACAGCGCCGGCAAGTAATGCAGGATGCCCGCCGCCCAATGCTGGCCGAGGGTCGACAGACCATTGCTGGTGCCCGCGTCGTAGAGCATTGGCTGGCCGGCCAGATCAAGCAGGCTGACGTGCAGGTGTACCCCGTTGCACACCGCGTTCTCGGCGGTTTTCGGCGCGAAGCTCAGGTCGAGGGCCATTTGCCGGGCAATCTCGCGGGTAATCTCGCGCACGTTCACTGCGCGGTCCGCCGCTGCCACGCCGAGGGTTGGACGGCAGGTGATTTCGTATTGATGCTTGCCGTATTCCGGCAGGAACATTTCCGGCTCGACGCCGCCGGCGCGCAGTGCGGCGAGCAGCCAGCCGCCGAATTCGGCACCTTGACGCTGCGCTTCGAGGGAAAACGCCAGGTGTTCGGCAAAACCTGCGTGCAGGTTGAATTCGTGTTCGAACGCGGCGTTGA
The DNA here is from genome assembly GCF_044743385.1 of Pseudomonas sp. NPDC087639. Classification (NCBI taxonomy): domain Bacteria; kingdom Pseudomonadati; phylum Pseudomonadota; class Gammaproteobacteria; order Pseudomonadales; family Pseudomonadaceae; genus Pseudomonas; species Pseudomonas sp. NPDC087639. The sequence goes on from NZ_JBIUWI010000035.1 coordinate 18,038, forward strand.
CCTGCAACCCCAACGCGTCGCGGTAGCGCTCGATTTCATCACGCAACAACGTGCGCGGGCAGGCACCCCATGGGCGGCCGTCGGTTTCGCGGATATCGCCGTGAATGAAATCCAGCGCTGGTGCATCGGCATCCGGCCCGTTGCTGACGGTGACGCGGCTGCTCAGATCGGGAATCAGGCGCAAGTCACCATAAGCGCCCCACGGGTTGGTCGAGGCAATGATGTCTTGGGGCGTCAACGCGCTGTTGGCCGGCACCCAGCCGCAACCGGCGGCCTGGTAATGCTCAAGTTCATCGGTGGGGAACGAGCGGCCACGGGTGATGCCGATCAGGTCAGTGGTGACGATGGTGGTCATCGGCAGCGGCGTCAGGCGTGCGCTCATGGCTGCATCTCCTGCAACCGAGCGAGCACGGTATCGGTGTCGGTGATCCAGCAGTAACCCTTGATCGCATTCAGGCAGGCGTGATGCCGGGCTTCGTTGTAGGTGGCGCAGGCGTCTTCGACCAGGGTCACCAGATAACCACGGTCGGCGGCGTCGCGCACGGCCATGTCGACGCATTGGTCGGTGACGATGCCGGCGATGATCAGGTGGCGGGTTTCGAGGTTGCGCAGCACGTAGTCGATGTTGGTCGAGTTGAAGACCCCGGACGAGGTTTTCGGCAGGACGATTTCGTTTTCCACCGGGGTCAGGTCTTCAATGATTCGCGCCTGCGCGCTGCCCTTGGGCAGGTGCATGTCTGACAGCTTGTGATCCAGCGAGCGGTCGCGGCCATCAGCGGTCAGGCTTTCGATAATGGTGTGCAGGACGTTCTGCCGCGCCTGACGAAAGGCACTGAGCAACCGGCGTTGATTGGGCACCACCTGCATGTGCGCGCGGGTCAGGAAATACTCGCCGTCCGGGCCGTTCAGGTGCGGGTCGAACTGCGGTTCGAGCCAGGCACGCTGCATGTCGACCAGCAGCAAAGCGGTATGGTCGGTGACAAACGGCAAGTCCCGCGGCGAGCGGTGGGGAAGGCTGAACATCCTTATTTATCCTCCAGCAGGTGGGTGTTGAAGTCGTTGCGCAGGGCGTCGATGCCTTCCAGGCGATCGGCCAGATTTTCAGTGCGCAGGGTCAGACAGGCGATCAGTGCTTCGACCTGAGCCAGCGCCGGGACCATGGTGTCGAACGGCGAAGCCGATTCCACCGGGGCGCTGATGATCAGATCAGCCAGTTCGCGCAGCGGCGAGGCGTAGATGTCGGTGAACAGCACCACGCGTGCGTTGCTGTTTTTCGCGGCACTGGCGACGCGCAGGGCCTGGGTTTGATAACGGCGGTAGTCAAACACCAACACCACGTCCTGGCGTTGCAGATCGAACAGGCGATCGGGCAGTTGCGCGTTGTCCTCCAGTGCAAAGCAACCGGGCCGCAGCAGGCGCAAGTGATTGAGCAGGTAAGTCGCCATCAGGCTGCTGAAACGGCCGCCGAAGCAGTACACCTGATGTCGGCCGTCGAGCAGCCAGTCGGTGAGGATGCGCACGTCTTCGGGTTGGGTCAGCGATAGGGTTTCAACCAGCAGGCGGTGGCTGTCGCCCAGATAGTGGCTCCAGGCGTCATCCTTTTGCTGCTGCGCGCGTGGCTGCAGCAGGGTGCGCGGCGAGCGCAGGCGATGGTCCATGTCGCTGAGCAGGGCGTCCTGGAATTCGGCATAACCGCCGAAACCGAGTTTTTTCACCAGCCTGACGATGGTCGGATCGCTGACGCCGGCATGTTCGGCCAGTCGCGCCATGGGCCCCAGCCCATTGCGTGGGTACTGATCAAGCAGGGCGCGAACAACTTTGCGCTCCGACGGCGTAAGGTCGAGGCCGGGGTCGGTGATCAGGTCTCTGAGAGGGGGCATCCTGGCTCCTGCTGGATGGGTGTGTCGAATTCGTTTCACAATCCGTTAAAACAGTATTTATGTAACGGACGCTACATGTCTAGCGATTTTTTTGCCGTGTTGAAAAGGCCCTAAAATGGGGCGAGATGCCCGTGTAACAAGGGCTACATTGAGGTCGACATGTCTTGTAGTCCATTGCCCATTGTGGTGTCAGATATCGCCGCTTTTTCGCCATCGCTGAGTGACACTTCGCGGCATCGGCCAGTCCGGAAGCCTCGGTTTACGGCACAATGGCCAACATATCGGCAATGCGCCGTTGAATTTTGATGTCCCTCGACCGAGTGATTGATTGTGCAAACCAGCCGTTTGACATTGATATGCCATGCACGAACCGTCGCACAAAAATTGGCGCGTTTTCCTACGAGTGAGCCTGTTGAAAATATTGGCTTGGCCTCTGAGGCGCTGGCTACGCGTTTCCAACCTCCGCGGCGTTTGATCTGCGGACCGGAGTTGCGCACCCGGCAGACGGCGGCGTGGTTCGGCGCGGATGCTCAAGTCGATGAGGCGCTGCGCGATTGTGATTGGGGACAGTGGCACGGCCAATCGATCAAGGATCTGCAAAGCACACAGGAAGCGGCGTTGCGCACCTGGCTGGAAGATCCCCACGCCACGCCCCACGGTGGTGAGTCGGTTGCGCAGCTTTGTGAACGGGTGGCAGCGTGGCTGGTCAGTTTGCAAGCCACGCCGGGCCATGTCGTGGCGGTCACCCATCCGTTCATCATCCGCGCCGCGCTGATGCAGATGATGCGCGGTTCGGCCTTTCATGACATTGATGTCGAGCCGTTATCGGTTGTCGAATTGCGCTTCACGGGGCGCTGGCGGCTACGCTTGCCCGGTCTCGACGCTGCAGGAGCGCACTGATGAAACAACTGCTGGTGATCGGCATCGGTGCCGGCAATCCGGACTACATCACGATGCAGGCGGTGAAAGCGCTGAATCGGGTGGATGTTTTTTTTCTGATGGATAAAGGCGCGAGCAAGGACCAACTGATCGACCTGCGTCGCGAGATCTGTGAGCGCTACATTACGGATCCCATGTATCGCTTCGTCCAAGCCCACAGCCCGGAGCGCGAGCGTGGCGATGTGGACTACACCGCCAGCGTCGATGATCTGAATCGCGCCAAACAGCAAACCTTCGAACGGCTGATCAATGACGAAATGTCTGACGGCGAGTGCGGCGGTTTTCTGGTGTGGGGCGATCCGGCGCTGTACGACAGCACCATTCGTATCCTCCAGGCGATTCTGGCGTCAGGCCGCTGTGCCTTCGAATTTGAGGTGATCCCCGGGATTACCAGCGTTCAGGCGTTGGCCGCGCAGCACAAGGTGCCGCTGAATACGATTGGCCGCTCGATAGAAATCACCACAGGCCGGCGGCTGGCGGCGGGGCAGGTGAGTGATGCCGACAGTCTGGTGGTGATGCTCGACGCCGAAGATTCCTACCACCATGTGGCTGATCCGCAGACAGAGATTTACTGGGGGGCCTATCTGGGCACGCCGGATGAGATTTTGATCAGCGGCAAACTCGGGGAGGTGGCGGATGAGATCGAGCGGGTGCGCAAGGCTGCGCGGGCTGAGCATGGGTGGATCATGGATACTTATTTGCTGCGCAAGCCATATTCGTGAACGACACAATCCTCTGTAGGTAAGCAGGTAAGCAGGTAAGCAGGTAAGCAGGTAAGCAGGTAGACAGCGGGCGGATGTCGTGGATCCGCTCGCTGTCTGTATTGCTCTTTATCCGCGTTGCAGCGCCAGGGCGACGCCTTGGCCACCACCGATGCACAGGGTCGCCAGACCCTTTTTCGCATCACGCTTGATCATTTCGTGCAGCAGGGTCACCAGCACCCGGCAGCCCGACGCGCCGATCGGGTGACCCAAAGCGATAGCGCCACCGTTGACGTTGACCTTGTCCAGATCCCATTGCAGATCCTTGGCCACGGCCAGCGATTGTGCGGCGAAGGCTTCGTTGGCTTCGATCAGATCGAGCTGGCCAATCGACCAGCCAGCCTTGTCCAGGCAGCGACGAGTGGCCGAGACCGGGCCGATGCCCATGATCGCCGGGTCGACGCCCGCGTTGGCGTAAGCGGCGATAGTGGCCAGCACTGGCAGGCCCAGCGCCTTGGCTTTCTCGGCGCTCATCAGGATCACAGCGGCGGCGCCGTCGTTCAGCGAGGAAGCATTGCCGGCAGTGACACTGCCATCCTTTTTGAAAGCCGGGCGCAGTTTGGCCAGAGATTCGGCGGTGGTAGCGCCGCGCGGTTGCTCGTCAACCTTGAACGCAACCGGGTCGCCTTTGCGCTGCGGAATCAGGATCGGGGTGATTTCATCGACGAAGCGACCGGCCTCGATGGCAGCGGCGGCTTTTTGCTGTGAAGCAGCAGCGAAGGTGTCCTGCTGTTCACGGGTGATTTCGTACTTGTCGACAAGATTTTCGGCAGTGATACCCATGTGGTAATCGTTGAACGCATCCCACAGGCCGTCGCTGATCATGGTGTCGACGATTTGCGCGTGACCCATGCGCAGACCGGTGCGCGCACCCGGCATCACGTAGTTGGACAGGCTCATGTTTTCCTGGCCGCCGGCGATGATCACGTCAGCGTCGCCGCAGCGGATCGCCTGGGCGCCAAGGTGCAGGGCTTTCAGACCCGAGCCGCAGACCTTGTTCAGGGTCATGGCCGGTACGGCGTGGGGCAGGCCAGCCTTGATTGCGGCCTGACGCGCCGGGTTCTGGCCGGCGCCGGCAGTCAATACCTGGCCCATGATCACTTCATCGACCTGAGCACCGTCCAGACCGGTCTGCTCGAGCAACTGGCGGATCACCGCCGCGCCCAGATCGACTGCGGATACCGAGGCCAGCGCACCCTGGAAACTGCCGATCGCGGTACGCGTGGCGGCAACAATGACGACGTCTTGCATTTTCGAATTCCTCACTGGGCAGCGAACTGCATTTCCGGTACGTGATCAGGCACGATCAGTTTGCCGGCGGTTTTGGCCACAATCTCTTCAACGCTGACGCCCGGTGCGCGCTCTTTGAGAATGAACGCGCCGTTCTCGATTTCGAGATAGGCGAGGTCGGTCAGCACACGCTTGATGCACCCGGCGCCGGTCAGCGGCAGGCTGCACTTGGATAACAGTTTGGACTCACCATCCTTGGATGCGTGGGTCATGATAACGATGATGTTGTCGGCGCCAGCCACCAGATCCATCGCGCCGCCCATGCCCTTGACCAGTTTGCCGGGGATCATCCACGAGGCGATGTTGCCTTCGACGTCCACTTCAAACGCGCCGAGCACGGTCAGGTCGACATGGCCGCCGCGAATCATCGCAAAGGATTCGGCGGAGGAGAAGATCGACGCGCCAATGCGCGCGGTCACCGTCTGTTTGCCGGCGTTGATCATGTCGGCATCGATGGTTTCTTCCGTCGGAAAAGGACCCATGCCGAGCAGGCCGTTTTCCGATTGCAGCATGACTTCCATGCCTTCGGGGATGTAGTTGGCGACCAGGGTCGGAATGCCGATACCGAGGTTCACGTAATAGCCGTCCTGCATTTCGCGGGCGACGCGCTGAGCCATTTGTTCGCGGGAAAGTGCCATGTTTTTATTCTCCGTCAGCCTGAATTATTTGCGGATGGTGCGCTGTTCGATGCGTTTTTCGAACGTGCCGCAAATGACCCGGTCGACGTAGATGCCCGGGGTGTGGATGTGTGCCGGGTCCAATTCGCCGGGTTCGACGATTTCTTCGACTTCGACCACGGTGATCTTGCCGGCGGTGGCGGCCAGCGGATTGAAGTTCTGCGCAGTGTGACGGTAGATGACGTTACCGAAGTGGTCGGCTTTCCAGCCTTTGACGATGGCGAAGTCGCCGGTGATGGATTCTTCCATCAGGTACTTGCGACCTTTGAACTCACGCACTTCTTTACCTTCGGCGACCGGAGTGCCGACGCCGGTGGCAGTGAAGAAGGCCGGGATGCCGGCGCCACCAGCGCGCATTTTCTCGGCGAGGGTGCCTTGCGGGGTCAGGATGACTTCGATTTCGCCTTTGAGCAGTTGCTCTTCGAACAACTTGTTTTCGCCGACGTAAGAGGCGACGACCTTGCTGATCTGGCGGTCGGTCAGCAGTACGCCAAGACCGAAACCGTCGACGCCGCAGTTGTTGGAAACCACGGTGAGGTCGCGGGTGCCTTTGCGCTTGATCTCGGCGATCAGGTTTTCCGGAATGCCGCACAGACCGAAGCCGCCGGCGATGACGGTCATGCCGTCTTCCAGCCCGGCGAGGGCTTCCTCGTAGGAACTCACGCGCTTGTCGAAACCTGCCATATGCACCTCTTTTATTATTTGCGGGCGGCTGGCTAGCCGAATGGTTGGAGTGTCGCGCCGGTGGATATATTTGTTAAGTTGATTTTTAAGGTTGATTGATAGATAAAACTCAACAATCCATATCGATTCACTGTAGGAGCTGCCGAAGGCTGCGATCTTTTGGTTTTTGTTTTTCAAGATCAAAAGATCGCAGCCTTCGGCAGCTCCTACATTAAAGGGCGTACAGCATTCATGACCATCAAACAGATCCGCGCCTTTCTCGCCGTGGCCCAAAGCCTGAGTTTCGCCGTGGCCTGCGAGCGGTTGCACCTGTCGCAATCGGCGCTGAGCCTGACCATCAAGGCATTGGAAGAGGGCTTGGGCGGGCGCCTCTTCAGCCGCAACACCCGCAACGTCGCGTTGACCGCCGAGGGTGAATCCCTGCTGCCGCTGGCCCGACGCCTGATCGCCGACTGGGACAACGCCGAGGACGAAATGCGCCAGCGCTTCAGCCTGCAACGCGGGCGGGTGACGCTGGCGGCGATGCCGTCGTTTGCCGGTAATCTGCTGCCGCCGATTCTCAAGACTTTCCGCGCGCGCTATCCGAACGTCAACGTGACGGTGAATGACGTGATCAACGAGCAAGTGCTGGAAATGGTTCGCGACCGACAGGTGGAGTTGGGCGTGGCGTTCGAGCCGATGCAGAACACCTCGATGACCTTCACGCCTCTTTATATGGATCGCTTTGTGGCGGTGGTGCCGCAGGATTCACCGCTGGCGGATCTTGCCGAAATAGATTGGCAAACCTTGTTGCAGGAACCGTTCATCACCTTGCAACGACCGTCGACGGTGCGGGTGATGCTCGAAGAACACTTGCAGGCCCGGGGCATGAAGCTGCCCGTGGAATTTGAAAGTCATCAACTGGCGACGGTCGGGCGGATGGTTGCCAGTGGGCTGGGCGTCAGTGCGGTGCCGGCATTGTGTGCCGAGCAGATGCAGGAACTGGGTGCGCGATGCCTGACGTTGAATGATTCGGTAGAGCGGGCGATTGGTGTGCTGACCGAGCCGGGCAATGAACTGTCGGCGGCGGCGCAGGCGTTGTTCGATATCCTCAAAGCCGAACATTGATCCCTCCTACAGGGATTTATGTGCTCAGCAGGTCAGGCGTTGCGCTAACAGCGGCAACAACGCTTCGCAAGACCCCTCAATCTTTAAATCCAGCAAATCATCCGCACGGGTCTTGCCCAGATTGATCGCAATCAACGGCTTGCCACGATCCGCGATCACCCGGCACAGGCGAAACGCCGAATAGGCCATCAACGACGACCCCACCACCAGCATCCCCGCCGCATTTTCCGCCGCCGCCATGGCCCGGGCCGCCGTGGGTTGCGCGACGTTTTCGCCGAAAAACACCACATCCGGTTTCATCCGCTCACCGCCGCAATGCGGGCATTGCGGCACCTGAAACCGCGCTTCGAACGCCGGGTCGAGCAGGGTATCGCCGTCCGGTGCCTGTACTGCGTCGACGCCGGCCAGATACGGATTGTGCATTTCCATCAAGCGCTGAATTGCATCGCGCTCACTGCGCTGACCGCAATCCAGGCACAGCACGCGATGCAAACTGCCATGCAGTTCGATGACGTCGTGGCTGCCAGCCTGATCGTGCAAGGTGTCGACGTTTTGCGTGATCAAAGCGCTGATCCGCCCTTGGCTCTGCAAACCGGCCAGTGCCTCGTGTGCCGGATTCGGCCGCGCCTGACGCACCCGAGGCCAACCGAGCATCGCCCGCGCCCAATAACGACGACGTGATTCCGGGGCGGCGAGGAATTCCTGATACATCATTGGCTGCCGGCCTCGGCGCACACCGTCGCTGTCGCGGTAATCGGGAATGCCCGATGGCGTGCTGATGCCGGCGCCGGTCAGCACCAGAAAGTCACCATCGGCCATCGCCTGTTGCAGCGTGTCGAGGTGTTCGCGGATCGGGCTGTCGAGCATGGTCAGCGCTCCGGGGAAGACGGTGCCAGCAGGTTAGCACGCGATCCGCGCGACTTACTTGCGCGCCTCCAGAATCAGGTTGAACGGTGTTTGCGTGGCGCGTCGGAAGTGATTGAACCCCGCCTCGCTAAACACTTTGCGCAGACGTATTTCCCCCGCTTGTGCGCCGAGACCGAGGCCGACTTCCTGGGACAGTGAGTTCGGCGTGCAAATAAACGTCGACGCTGCGTAAAACAACCGTCCGACCGGGTTGATGTTGTCGTCCAGTGTGTCGTTGGCGAACGGCTCGACCAGCAACACCGTGCCGTCCTCTTTCAGCGAGTCGTAAGCGTGACGCGCCGCGCCGACCGGGTCGCCCATGTCGTGCAGGCAGTCGAAATAGCAGATCAGATCGTAGTCATCACCGGGGTAACTTTTCGCAGTACCCTGGAAAAACTTCGCCCGACTGCTGACGCCGCCTTCTTCGGCGCGTTGCGTGGCGACGGTGACCGACGGTGCGTGGTAGTCGTAGCCGACGAAGCGCGAGTTGGGAAACGCCTGGGCCATGATCACCGTCGAGGCACCGTGGCCGCAGCCGATGTCGGCAACTTTCGCGCCGTTTTCCAGTTTGGCGACGACGCCGTCCAGCGCCGGCAACCATTCGGCGATCAGGTGTCCTTTGTAGCCAGGGCGGAAAAACCGTTCGGTGCCGGTGAACATGCACGGATGGTGATCGCCCCAGGGCAGGGCACCGTTGCCGCGCATGGCTTTGACCAGTTTGTCCTTGTCATGGAAAAACGACGCCACCACGCCCAGTCCGCCGGCGACATACACCGGCGAGTCTTCGACGGCCAGCGCCAGCGCGTGCTCTTCTGGCAGGCGGAACTGGCCATCGTGGTGCTCCATGTAGCCGGAGGCGGCGTGGGCGCTGAGCCATTCACGCACCAGACGGGGGTTGCAGGTGGTTTTTGCGGCGAGGGCTTCGGGGCTGATCGGCTGACTGTCGGCCATCGCCCGGTACAAACCGAGTTCTTCGCCGACGATGACATTGGCCAGCATCGCCGCGCCGCCCATGTCGTTGACCAGTTTGCCCATGAATTCGTTGAGTCGGGACTCGTCCATCACATGTGCTCCTGAAACAGGATCACAGTCCGGCGGCGTAGAGGGTCGAGGCATGCGCCACCGGGCGGTGGTCATGGAAACGGGCAGGGCACAACTAAAGTCCTGCAGCCCCCTCGACTGGGTCATGAAAGAGTCTAGCCCCGTTTTTGCGACAAACACTGAGCAAAATGTGGGAGTGAGCCTGCTCGCGATAGCGTTGGGTCAGTCACTCCTGATTTGACTGAAATAACGCTATCGCGAGCAGGCTCACTCCTACAGGGATTTATGCCGATCAGGAGGGGGATGTATCGCTGTGTATCACGTTGGCTGGGGGATACACACGGCTGCATATATCGGGTTGCCTGAACACAGTGGCGATACAGCCGAAGGCTCAACTGGGCAGGCCAATTACCCGAGGTCAGCCCCCATGCAAACCCCTCAATCATCACCGCCACCCAGCGTCGGCCTGGGTCTGCGTCGTGGTCTGTTGAAAGACCTGCAAGCCGCACGCACCGGCGATTTCGACTTTCTTGAGGTCGCCCCGGAAAACTGGATCGGCGTCGGCGGTGCCAATGGCGCTGCGTTGCGCGAGCTGGCCGAGCGCTATCCGTTGTCCTGTCACGGATTGTCGCTGTCGCTTGGCGGGCCGGCGCCGCTGGACATCGGTTTTCTGCATGAAGTGCGAGTGTTTCTCGACCTTCACCACGTGCAGCATTACAGCGAACACCTGAGCTATTGCAGCGACGACGGCCATCTCTACGACTTGCTGCCACTGCCGTTCACGGAGGAAGCGGTGCACCATGTCGCCGCCCGCATCCGCCAATCCCAGGACATTCTGGGTCGGCGTCTGGCGGTAGAAAACGTCTCCTATTACGCCGCACCGCGTCAGGACATGGATGAAGTGACCTTCACCAACGCCGTTTTGCGCGAGGCTGATTGCGATCTGCTTTTGGACGTCAACAACGTCTACGTCAACTCGATCAACCACGGTTTCGATCCGCAGGATTTTCTGGCCCGGATCGAGCCGGGCAGGGTGGTTGGCATGCACGTGGCCGGGCATTTCGACGAGTCCGATACGCTGAAAATCGACACCCATGGCGCTTCGGTAAAACCGGTGGTGTGGTCGTTGCTGGCCGAGGCCTATGCCCGGTTCGGCGCACGGCCGACGCTGCTGGAGCGAGATTTCAGTTTCCCAGCATTTTCCGAACTGGTGGCGGAGCTGCAGACCATTCGCCACCTGCAAAAACAGGAGGTCAGCCGTGGATAATCTTTTACTGCAACAACAGGTGCTGACGCGCTATCTGCGTGATCCCGATCAACAGACACCTCCCCCCGAAATGAACGTCGCACGAGTCAACGTGTACCGCGATCTGGTGTTCAACAATCTCTCGCAATTGTTGGGTGGCACCTTTCCGGTGCTGATCCGGATTATCGGCGATCAGCGCTGGCGCACGCTGGTTCGTGGCTTTTTGCGTGATTACCGTGCGCAGACACCGAAATTCGGTGAGATTGCCGAGGAATTTGTCGATTACCTTTCGGCAGCCCCGGCAGTGTTGGGCAACTTCCCCCCGTTTGTGCTGGAACTGGCGCATTACGAGTGGGTGGAAATGGTCTTGCAGCAGTCCGACGCCATGCCCTTGCCGTTCACGGATGCGACATTGTTGCTGGAGCGGCCGTTACAGGTATCGGCATTGGCCTGGCCGTTGGCTTATACCTGGCCGGTGCAGTTGCTTGGGCCAGATCACCAGCCCTCGTCACCACCGGCACAACCGACACTGTTGCTGGTGCGGCGGGAGGCGGATTTCGCTGTGAAGTTCTCTGAGTTGAGTCCGCTGGCCTGGCGGTTGTTGCAGCGCATTGGTGAGTTGCCGCAATTGACCGGGCGTGAGCAGTTGCAAGGATTGGCGCAAGAGGCAGAACAGTTTGCTGACGCGTTGTTCATGGATAACGGCTTGGCGCTGTTGCAGCAAATGCATGAAGACGGCGCCATCGGCATTCTTTAAATCACCTTAAAACACTGTGGGAGCGAGCAAGCTCGCTCCCACAGGTTTATTGCAGTGATCTCAAGATTGCAGCGGTATCCGCAGCTCCGCACACAAGCCACCACCCTCACGGTTGCTCAGGGTCAGCGAACCACCCAACGCCATCGCCAGTTGCTGGGCAATGGCCAGTCCCAGCCCTGTGCCACCGGTATCGCGGTTGCGCGAGTTTTCCACGCGGTAGAACGGTTCCATCACCTGCGTAAGTTCCGCTTCGGCAATGCCCGGGCCGCGATCCATGACGGTGATCGACAAGCTGCCCTTGTTCGCCTCGACCCACACCTCAGCGGCACCGGCGAACTTCAGGGCGTTGTCGGTCAGGTTGACCAGCACCCGGCGCAACGCGTGCGGGCGGGTGTCGACCACCACCGCACTCTTGCCGACCAGTTGCACGTCCTTGTCCATGTCCTGATAGTCGAACACCAGGCTCTCGAGGAATGAATCCATGTTGGTACGCCGGCTCTCTTCGGTCGAGCCATGGATGCTGCGGGCGTAGGCGACGCCTTCGCGCACCAGGTGTTCCATCTCGCCGAGGTCGTTGCACAGTTTGTCCCGTTCCGCCGAATCGTCCATGAACTCGGCGCGCAGCTTCATCCGCGTGATGGGGGTTTGCAGGTCGTGGGAGATCGCCGCCAGCAGTTGCATGCGTTCTTTGAGGTAGGCGGCGATACGCGCCTGCATCGCGTTGAAGGCACGGGCGGCGTAGATCACCTCGTTCGGGCCTGTCTCGTCCAGATGGATCGGGTGGGCGTTGGGGTCAAGGGTTTCGACAGCGTTCGCCAGGCGCGTGAGCGGGCGGATGGCGATGCGCACTGCCAGCCAAGTGCAGGCGATCATCAGCGCCAATTGGCCGAGCAGCACCACCGGCAACCAAGGCGACAGCGGTACCATCGCCGGACGCACGTCGATGGTCACCGGGCTGCCGTCGCTCAGGCGCAAATGGCCCTGAAAGTGTTTTTTCGGACCGGGAATGTCGGTGAAGGTCAGGGGGTATTTTTCGCCGATGGCTTCAGTGATCGAAGTGACCGCAACGGGCACATCGGCAGGCTTGATCGGCGTACCGCGGTCACCTTCGCTCAGTAGATAACCGTAGTTTTTCCGCGCCAGACGCTTGAGCCAGGCCGGGCGCTCTTCGGAGGGCAAGCGATCAAGGATCGCAATCGAGGTCGAGACGTCGGTTTCCAGATTGCCCAGCATCGTGTCTTTCGCACTCTGGTAACGCTCGTAATACTGCGCACCGAACGACAGCGCCTGGGCGAGGATCAGCCCTACCAGAAAAATCAGCGACACCCGCGAGGCGAGGGTGCGCGGCCAGTGCAGATTGATGTTCATGCCGTGGCACCGAGGATCTCGACCGGCAGTGAGAACACATAACCTTCGCTGCGCACGGTCTTGATGTACGCCGGTTCACGGGCGTCATCCAGCAGGCGCTGGCGCAGACGGCTGACCAGCAGATCAATCGAACGATCGAACAGGTCGGCGTCACGGCCCTGGGTCAGGTTGAGCAATTGATCGCGGCTGAGTACCCGTTGCGGATGATCGAGAAATACCCGCAGCAAGCGATATTCGGCGCCACTCAGCGCCACCATGGTGCCGTCCTTGTCCAGGAGGTGGCGGGCCGAGGTGTCCAGTTGCCAACGACCGAACGCCAGCAATCGACCGGCTTCGGTGACCACCAGATTCGGCGGCAGCATTCGCGTGCGGCGCAGCACGGCGTTGATCCGCGCCAGCAATTCACGGGCGGCGAAGGGTTTGGTCAGGTAGTCGTCGGCGCCCATTTCCAGGCCGATGATCCGATCGGTTTCATCGTTGCGGGCGGTCAGCATCAAGACCGGCGTGGCTTTGTGCTTGCCGACGCGCAGCTCGCGGCACAACTGCAGGCCATCGTCGCCGGGCATCATGATGTCGAGCACGATCAGGTCGACGGTATTGGATTCGAGAAAACTGCGCATCTGCCGGCCATCAGCAACGACCGTAGTGCGCAGGCCGTTTTTCTTCAGGTAATTGCCGACCAGTTCGCGGATCTCGCGGTCGTCGTCGACGATCAGGATGTGATCGACATGTTCCATGGGGCCAGACCTCTAGCAAAGTGGAGATGACGTGCAGTCTATAGAGCCTGCAACGGCTCGCCTGCCTGCCTTTGTATTGCAGTGTATCTGCCGTGACGACCGATACACGGAGACGCAAAAACACGATTTTTTCAGGGCTTTGTATCGCTGTGTATCCCCCGGTGGCAAGGATACACAACCATTTAAACCCGCCGCTTCCCGACACATGCGGGATACCTCGCGAGCTTTAAATGAGCTCCATCGAGGCACACCAGACAGCCTCGGCTCAATCAACGATCTATCCATTGAAGCCTTGAGGAAAACACCATGAACAACAAATCCGTAATCGCCGCTTGTCTGTTCGCCGCCCTGAACATCTGCACCCTGTCGGCCCGCGCCGAAGCGGATGTCGCCGCGCAAACCTACACCTACGGCACCCATCTGGATATCCAGAAAGTGATCTCGCTGACACAGGACAACTCGGTGACCTGCGGCATCGTCGATGCGCAAATGACCTACCTGGATTCGGCCGGCAAAACCCGAGTCCTCGATTACAGCAAATTCGCTGACGGCTGCAACAACGACAACTGAGTCATCACCCCTTTCAGGAGCCTCACCATGAACAACGTCTCGCGCTTTCTCACTGCTGTTGCTTTCGCTTTCGCAGGTGTGGCTACCCATGCCAATGCTGCGGCTGAACAGCATAGCTGCAACAGCGGCAGCTGTTTTCAACTGACGCCGATGGCCAAAAAGGCCAGCGACGCCTTGATCGCGGCGGATGGCTCCAGCCGCACACCGCAAGGACAAATGGTTGCCGCGGATGGCTCCAGCCGTACACCGCAAGGACAGATGGTTGCTGAAAACGGCGCCAGTCACACTCCGCAGGGGCAGTGGCTTGAAAGCCAAAGTGCCTGATGCCCTCGGCACAGGATTCAGTGTTCACATTTATCCAGGGTGACCTTTATGTACCTCATCGCATTCCTCGGCGGTCTGCTGACCGTCCTCAGCCCCTGCATCCTGCCGGTGGTGCCGTTTCTGTTTGCCGGGGCCAATCGCAGCCGTGCCTCGATCCTGCTGACCCTCGGCGGCATGGCCCTGACCTTTGCCTTGATCGCCAGCCTGGCCGTGGTCAGCAGCGAATGGGTGATTCAAGCCAGTAACAGCGGCCGCCACATCGCGCTGATCGTGATGGCGTTGTTCGCCCTGTCGCTGATTTCTGCGCGCATCGGTGACTGGCTGACGCGCCCGTTTGTCATGCTCGGCAACCGCCTCGATCCGGACGCCCGGAACAAGACCGGCCCGATGGGTTCGATCATGCTGGGTGTCGCCACCGGTCTGTTGTGGGCGCCGTGCGCCGGGCCGATCCTTGGCGTGATCCTCACCGGTGCGATGCTGCAAGGCGCCAATGCGCAGACCAGCCTGTTGCTGCTGGCCTACGGTGTGGGCAGTGCCTTGTCGCTGGGGACGCTGATTTTCGCCGGGCGTGGACTGGTCAACCGCTTGAAACCATCGATTCCGTTCACGGGTTGGTTTCGTCGTGGTGCCGGTGTTGCGGTGCTTGCTGCGGCGGCGGTGATTTCTACCGGTGCCGATAAAACGCTACTGGCCGGCACCTCCTCCGAGGGCGTTGCCAGCATTGAAAAAAGCGTGCTGGAAAACGTGCCGAAAGTGGTCGATTACTTTGTCAGCAAGGTGCGTGCGGATTCGATGATGGATGAGAGCAAAGGCGCGATGCCGTCCCTCGCTGGGGCGGTGCAATGGCTGAATTCGCCGGAACTGAGCGCTGAATCGCTACGGGGCAAAGTAGTGCTGGTGGATTTCTGGACCTATGACTGCATCAACTGTCAGCGCACCCTGCCGTACGTCAAGGCGTGGGAGCAGAAGTACGGCAAGGACGGCCTCGTCGTGATTGGCGTACACACCCCGGAATACGGCTTCGAACGGATCATCGACAACGTCAAGGAACAGGTGAAAAAGCTTGGCATCACCTACCCGGTAGCTATCGACAACAACTACGCGATCTGGCGCAACTTCGACAATCAGTACTGGCCGGCCCATTACCTGATCGATGCCAAGGGCCAGATGCGTTACAGCCACTTCGGCGAGGGGCGCTACGAGGCGCAGGAACAGATGATTCAGCAACTGCTGGAAGAGGCCAAGGCTCCTGCTGCCTGATCGGCGAATCTCAATGGCTCATAGGTCACGCACCATGAGCCATTGGTCGTTGTCCCGGCGCGGAAAGATTCCTTACGGGGAGCAGGAATGGGTGAATGCCGATTGCTCTGGGCGCTGGCAATCCCTGTGAGTGTTTCGACGGCTTTACAAAATCCCGCCATTCATCGGCGAAGCGCCTGTTTTACAGGCTCGCCGGACGATTGACAGGGACGCCAATCGGACGCGGCGCGATAGTGCAGCAGCAGGCTCAGCAGAACCTGCCACCGCCCGGTAACGTTCGATCCAACCTGTAGCGGAGCACCCATTCATGAGTACCCCGATTGATCTCACTGCCTTGAAAGAACGCCAAAAAGTCGCTTGGGCCAGTGGCGACTACGCCGTGATCGGTACCACCTTGCAGATCGTCGGCGAAAACCTCGCTGAAGCCTGCGACCTGCGCTGCGATGAACAAGTGCTCGACGTCGCGGCTGGCAACGGTAACGCGACGCTGGCGGCGGCGCGGCGGGGGTGTCTGGTCACTTCGACCGACTATGTCGCCGCTCTGTTGGAACGTGGCCAGGATCGTGCCCGGGCCGAACATCTGGACGTGACCTTTCAAGTCGCCGATGCCGAAGCCCTGCCGTTTGCCGATAGCAGTTTTGCTGCGGTGCTTTCCACGTTCGGGGTGATGTTCGCGCCGGATCAGGCCACCGCTGCCACTGAGCTGGGGCGGGTCTGTCGCCCCGGCGGGCGGATCGGACTCGCCAACTGGACGCCGGAAGGCTTCGTCGGCCAGATGTTCAAAACCCTCGGCCGCCATCTGCCACCACCTGCCGGCGCACAACCGCCATCAAACTGGGGTACGGAAGCGTGGCTGCACGAGCACTTCAAGGATAAGGATTTTGTCGTGCAGGTGACCCGCCGCAGCTTCAACTTTCGCTATCGCTCGGCGGCGCACTTCATCGATATCTTCCGGCACTGGTACGGGCCGGTGCACAAGGCGTTTGCGGCGCTGCCGCCGGAAAGCGGTCAGGCGCTGGAAAATGATCTGGCGGATTTGCTGAACCGGTTGAACCGGGCGGGGCAGGACTCGCTGGTGGTGCCAAGTGATTATCTGGAGGTGGTGGTTACCAAGCGCTAGCCCAGATTCAAAGAACATTCCCTGTAGGAGTGAGCCTGCTCGCGATTGCGGTCATTCAGTCAAAAAATTCTTGGCTGACACACCGCTGTCGCGAGCAGGCTCACTCCTACAGGGGGGGGCTCGTACCTATTTCAACTGCGAGCGATCAAACCATTCCAATGCCGTGCGCCAGATGCAGATCCCCAGAAAATATGCCGACATCAGCAACCACAAACCCATCACCATCGGGTTGATTACCGGGTGGTTGAGCACCAGTGAAAGGCTGCACAACAACCAGATCGCCGTCACGGCAATGTTGATGGGCATAAACCGGCGCACCCTGAACGGGTGCAGGAACTTCATCCGCGTCACCGTCAGCAACGCCAGCCCGATCACCGTCAGGAAGGTAATCCATGGCCCAGGCCCGATGATGTACAGACACAACGCAACCACATTCCACGCAGCCGGAAACCCGACAAAGTAGTTGTCCTTGCTCTTCATATTGACGTTGCAGAAGCAGAACAGCGATGACACCAGAATCAGCGACACCGTCAGCAGCAATGTGTAATCGGGCAGCGGAATATAGCGATAGATAAACAGTGCAGGAATGAATACGTAAGTCAGGTAATCGATCACCAGATCGAGGATCGAGCCGTCGAAACTCGGCAGCACCGATTGCACATTGACCTTACGCGCCAGTGCGCCGTCGAGTCCGTCGACGATCAGCGCCACACCCAGCCACATCAAGCAGTGGACGGGCTGGTTTTCCAGCAGGGCGAGGGTGGCCAGAAACGCCGTAACCACGCCGGTCGCGGTAAATCCATGGGCACCCCAGGCCTTGAGCCTGGCAATGTGGACGGTCGATATCACGGGGGCGTTCTCCAGAAAGTAAAACAAGCCGGGTATCACCCTTGAGCAGCAAGGGCGCCGGCAAACCGGGTCGGGGTTGCAGCTATCGACCGGTTTGGCCGGTATAAGGTTCACCATCCTTGAATCTTAGCTGGCCGCAAAAAAATACGTGGGCGAAATCTGTAGGACTTTTCTCTGTCGGCCAAACGGTGCTGGCGCAACCCGCGCAGCGGTCTATCGTTGCCAGACGCAGTCAATGCCAATGCTTGAGGATGACGTCATGAACACCAGCGATTTGCTTGAACAACTGCTGCGGGGAAGAAACTCGGCGGGCCAGCAAAGTGGCACTTCGGCCGGCGACGGCCTGGGCGGTCTCGGTGGTTTGTTGGGCGGTTTGCTCGGTGGTGCGGGCTCCACCGGTACACGTGGCGGATCTGCGGCCGGAGGGCTTGGCGGTCTGGGTGGCTTGCTCGGTGGACTGCTCGGCGGCGGTGGCGGTGGCGGTTTGGGCGGTGCGTTGGGTGGCGGCGCGGGCACGCAAAGCCGTTCAGGCGGGACCAATTATGCAGCGCTGGCGTCTTTGGGGATGATGGCGTTCCAGGCGTATCAAGCCTGGCAGCGCAGCCAGGCCAGCAACGCACCGCAACAGACGCCACAGACGGCCAATCTGCTGGCCGGCCCGGAAATCGAAGAACACAGCCACGCCGTGTTGTGTGCTTTGATCGCTGCAGCCAAGGCTGACGGGCGCATCGATGAGACGGAAAAACACCTGATCAGCAGCGAAATCGGCAAGCACACCGAGGATCCCCAACTGCAACAATGGCTGGATGCAGAGGTCGCCAAACCACTCGACCCCAACGAGGTCGCGCAGTCCGCAAACAACGACCCGGCGGTAGCCGCCGAAATGTACCTGGCCAGCGTGATGCTGGTGGATGACCAGCAGGACGCCGAGCGTAACTACCTGGATGAACTGGCGGCGGCGTTGCAGATTGATCCTGAGTTGCAGGTGCATCTGGAGCAGCAGACCAAGGGCACGGCATAAACCAAGACCGAAATATCGCAGCCTTCGTCAGCCACTCCAAGGGCGGAGGCTCGCCGTCCGTCCGGGCAATTTTCACGTCGATTGAATTTTTGGCACGCGCCGCCTCTCTGCTGCTGTAGAGGCGTACGAAACAGCGTCCTGCCAACCGACCGAGAACTTTGCCATGACTGTCCTGACACCCCTGCAATCTGTGCCAGCCCAAGCACAAGCGATGGATCCCGCCGGAAATATCCGTGGCATTTATGAAACGCTGTTGCGGGCGGAAAGCCCGCAAACACTCGCGCAATCATTTTTGAACGAACAGTTGCAACGTGCCACAGAGTTGCCCGAAGTGCTGCCGCAAGACACTTCTGCCTGGCACACGTGGGTCGCCGCGCACTGTGCCGATGTTGCCCGTCAGTACGCGGACTATCTGCAACAACGCAAGGCCGGCGGCCCCCGCCAATTCTTCACCAGCAAGGCCCACGCGCTGTATTTTCTGCAAGCGGTGGCGCCGACCAAGCTGGTTGACGGCGCCTGGTTATACGGCTTGTTGCAGCACTGGCGTGACCCGCGTTTCAGCGGTTTGCTGTGCACCTATCTGGAAGAACTCGGCGAGGGCAATCCGGCACAGAACCATGTGGTGATCTACCGCAAACTGCTGGCCGAACACGACCTTGAACATGCCAGTCCGCTTGATGATGAACGTTACCTGCAAGGCGCGCTGCAACTTGCGCTCGGCGCCTGCGGTGATGAGTATTTGCCGGAGGTGATCGGATACAACCTGGGTTACGAACAACTGCCGTTGCACTTGCTCATCAGCAGCTATGAACTCAGTGAACTGGGCATCGATCCGTACTATTTCACCCTGCACGTGACCATCGACAACGCCAGTACCGGCCATGCGCAAAAAGCCGTGCAGGCCGTGCTGGATCTGTTGCCGCTTGAAGCGGATCGCGCTGATTTCCTGCGTCGGGTGTCGCTGGGATATCGGCTCAATGATCTGGGGCAGGGCAGTCGCGCGATCATTGCAGGGTTTGATCTCGAAGGCGAATTGCTCGCGATGCTCGAACGCAAGTGCCCGTTCGCCCAGCACATGCACTCGGACTATTGCCGCTTCGAGGGCAAAACCGTCAACCAATGGCTGGCCGAGCCGGAACATTTGCCCGGTTTCCTGCAAGCGCTGCAGGACAAAGGCTGGATCAAACGCCACGAGGACCCACAGAACAGTCGCTTCTGGCAATTGATCGATGGCGATGGCGCTGCGATGTTCGGCGTATTCAGCGCCTACGAAAAGCAACTGGTGCACGACTGGATAGCCGGTGACTGGAAATCCGTGAAAAAAGCCACCGCGTTGCGCCGACGCGCGCCGGCCAACTCACCGATCGAGGTGCCGGAACAGGATCCCGATGTGCAGCAGCTCAACGCCGCGCTGGAAGGACTGGATGGCCACGCACAAATGACAGCGCTCATCCCCTGGCTCGCGCCAGCGCGGCATGCGCATCCCGCCGGGCTACTCGCAACCCGCCGGTTCATCGAACTCAAATCTTGTTTGCCATAAGGACATCATCCATGAATCAGGAAGAACAACTGTCCACCAATGACCTCGTACTGTTGCAATTGGGACGGCGTTTACAGGCCGACGGCTACCGTTTCACCACGCCGACGCCGCTGACCCATCAGCGAGTGAACCAGCGCGACGAGGGCCAGTTCGCCGATTCCCTGCGTGATGTGTTTGGCTGGTCGCGCCCCTTCGAACCGGGCTTGCTGTCTGCTGACGAACAACGGCAATTGCAGGATGCCCAGGTCATTGACAGCTATGAAGGCCATCTGAAAAGTCGTGTGCGCTGGTCGAGTCTGGACGACTTGCTATTCGTGCATTCGGCTTTCCCCACCGACGCGGCCGATTCGGTTTTCTTCGGTCCGGATACCTATCGTTTCGCCCAATTGATTCACGCGCACCTGCAGCAGAATTTTGCGCCAATCCATCGCGCCGTGGACATCGGTTGCGGCGCCGGTGTCGGCGCGATCCTGATCGGCCGCGCCCGCCGTGAAGCACAAGTGCTGGCGCTGGACATCAATCCCGCCGCTCTGCGCCTGACCACGATCAACGCCGCACTGGCGGAAGTGGCCAACGTCCAAGCGCACGCCAGCGACCTGTTACAGGGTGTCGATGGCGACTTCGATCTGATCGTCGCCAACCCGCCGTACATGGCCGATCCGGCCGCGCGAGCCTATCGACATGGCGGCGGAACGCTGGGGGCCGGACTGTCACTGCGTATCGTCGAGCAGGCACTCAATCGGCTCACACCGGGCGGGTCGTTGCTGCTTTACACCGGGGTGGCGATGGTGGATGGCCGTGATCCGTTTCTGGATACCGTGTTGCCGCGACTGGATGAAACGCGCTTTGGCTGGACCTACCACGAAATCGATCCCGACGTGTTCGGTGAAGAACTGTTGAACCCCGGTTATCAGCGAGTCGACCGGATTGCCGTGGTCGCATTGACAGTGACCCGAATCGGCTGAAACAAGGCAGGTGCGTCATGAGCAGGAATCTCGACGACTACAACCGCATGCGCGACTTCTCGGCAACGTCGGAACCGGCCGCCGTCAAGCGCTCGGGCAAGAAGACTGCTGCGGATCACGCCCTGCAGTTCTGCATCCAGAAGCATGACGCCTCGCACCTGCATTACGACTTTCGCCTGGAACTCGATGGCGCGCTGAAGAGCTGGGCGGTGCCAAAAGGGCCCTCGCTTGATCCGAAGGTCAAGCGTCTGGCGGTGCATGTCGAGGATCATCCGCTCGATTACGCGACGTTTGAGGGCAGCATTCCCGAGGGGCATTACGGCGCCGGGGATGTGATTGTCTGGGATCGCGGTGTGTGGATTCCGCTGGAAGATCCGCAAAAGGCTTACGCCAAGGGCAAGCTCAAGTTCGAGTTGCAAGGCGAAAAACTCGCCGGGATCTGGAATCTGGTACGCACGCACATGCCGGGCAAGAAGGAGAACTGGTTTCTGATCAAGCATCGGGACAATGCCGCCCGCCCGCAGGATGATTACGACGTATTGGTCGCCGAGCCGGACAGCGTGCTGAGCGAGCGCACTCTGGTCGATAAACCCAAGCTTGCGGCCAAGCAGGTCAAGCCCCTGGAGAAGACCGCAGCCAAACCTCGCAAAAAGGCGTCGGGCACACTGACGGGAGCGCACAAGGCAAAAATCCCCGCGCAACTGAAACCGGAACTCGCGACCTTGGTCGACAGTGCGCCGGAAGGGGATTGGAGCTACGAGATCAAGTTCGACGGCTACCGGATCATGGCGCGAATCGATCATGATCAGGTGCAGCTATTCACCCGCAATGGCCACGACTGGACGCACAAGTTGCCGAAACAGGCCGAAGCGTTGGCCGCGCTGGGCCTCGAATCCGCCTGGCTCGACGGCGAAATGGTGGTTGCCAATGAGCAAGGCGTGCCGGATTTTCAGGCGCTACAAAATGCCTTTGATTCCGGCAGCAGCGCCAACATCCTTTATTACCTGTTCGACTTGCCTTACCTCAACGGCGTCGACCTGCGTGAAGTACCGGTTGAGGAACGGCGCGCGGCGCTGGCCACGGTGCTGGGCGCCCATGAACAACCCCTGCTGCGTTTCTCCGAAGCCTTCGATGAAACCCCGGATGCACTACTCAACAGCGCCTGCCAGATGAAGATGGAAGGCCTGATCGGCAAGCGCATCGGCTCGCCGTATGTTTCGCGCCGCAGCAGTGACTGGATCAAGCTCAAGTGCAAACACCGCCAGGAATTCGTGATCGTCGGTTACACCGATCCGAAGGGTTCGCGCAGTGCCTTCGGCGCATTGCTGCTGGGCCTGCATGATCGCGACAGTGGCAAGTTGAGATATGCCGGCAAGGTCGGCACCGGTTTCAATGAAACAACGTTGAAAAGCATTCTTGCCCAGCTCAAACCATTGCAGGTGAAGACGGCGGCGGTGGTCAATCCGCCCAGCGGTTTTGAAGCCAAAGGCGTGCACTGGCTCAAACCAAAACTGTTGGCGGAAGTGGCGTTCGCCGAAATGACCAAGGACGGCTCGGTACGCCACGCGGTGTTTCATGGTTTGCGCGATGACAAGCCGGCCAAGGGCATCACCGAGGAGCGAGCGAAGCCCGTGAAGACACCTGAGAGCAAAACCGCCGCAAAGAAAGCGCCGAAAAAAGCCGCCGCCAGCAAACCGGCAACGACCGAGACCGCGCCATCGCAACTCGGCCTGGCCAACGGCAAGGTACGCATCACTCATCCGGATCGGGTGATCGACGCTGTCAGTGGCACCACCAAAATGCAACTGGCGGAGTATTACGCCAGCGTCGCCGAATGGATCCTGCCGCAACTCAAGGATCGCCCGGTGGCGCTGGTGCGTGCGCCGGATGGCATCGCCGGTGAACTGTTCTTCCAGAAGAACGCCGAACGTCTGGCGATCCCAGGCATCACCACGCTGGACAAGGACGTGACCGGCCAACCGGTCATGCTGATCAACAACGCCGAAGCGCTGATCGGCGCGGTGCAGATGAGCACCGTCGAACTGCACACCTGGAATGCCACCACGGTTGATCTGGAAAAGCCCGATCGCTTTGTCCTTGATCTCGACCCGGATCCGGCGCTGCCATGGAAAAGCATGGTCGAAGCCACTGCGCTGACCCTGACGGTGCTGGATGAATTGGGGCTCAAGGCTTTCCTCAAGACCAGCGGTGGCAAGGGTATTCATTTGGTGGTGCCCCTGACCCGCAAGCTGGGCTGGGATGAGGTCAAGGACTTCAGCCACGCGATCGTCAGTCACATGGCAAAGCTATTGCCAGACCGGTTTTCGGCGGTTTCCGGGCCGAAAAATCGCGTCGGGCGGATCTTCATCGATTACCTGCGTAACGGACTCGGCGCTACTACGATTTGCGCTTATGCCGCGCGGACGCGCGAAGGCTTGCCGGTCTCGGTGCCGCTGTTTCGCGAGGAGGTGGCCGAGATCAAGGGGGGCAATCAGTGGAATGTGCACAACGTGCATGAGCGCTTGGCGGAGGTTGGCGACGAGCCATGGGCGGACATGAAGAAAACCCGTCAGAGCATCACCGCCGAGATGCGCAAACGGGTCGGCATGAAAAAGTGATCAGGTGTCGCGCAGCAAGTCGTGGGCGTTGAGCAGTTCGAAGGCGATCTCGGGGTTGTTGTTGAGACTACGGCGAATCGCTGCCGGGATAGACTTTCGAGTCTTGCGGCAGAGCCCTGGAAGTTCCTCGATCTGAATATCGATGCCCAACATGGTGCGTACTTCGTGGAAACCTGGCGAGACTTCGACACGAATACCCAACTGCTCGAACATACGTTTTTGTAGATGCTGGAGGTCGGCGAGGTCTTTGAGGTGTTCCAGGCGCGCGAGGAGGATTTTTTCTTGCTCGCGGGTCAGCAGCAGGATGCGCAAATCCGCATCCGGCATTTCCAGCAACGGATCGCGCCCGCAATCGCAGGCGCCGGGCGGGCAGGGTGAGCGCATTGGCGCAAGAGTCGTCATGGCCTCCATCATAGAGGCCGTCGGACCGTTTTGCCTATGCGCCGTCAGTTGCCGTCCATCGGCCGCCGCATCCTTGGCAATTACTGATTCAGGCCTTCGTAATGCACCAGAATCGCATTGGCCAGGTCTTCATCGCTGGCATCGATGCCGGGATTGTCCTGACGAACCTGTTGCAGCACTGACTCAAGATAAACCCCACGAATGGCCCCGCCGCTGGCGACAAATGCAGACAAGTCGTCACGGGCCGGAATCACCATTTTGTGATCCTTGAAGGTCGAGTACAGCGACGCGGAGACACCTGCCGAGGTGGCGACATCGCCCGCATCAACACGGGCCAGCGCTGAACCGACTGGCAGGCATAAGAGTAAAGAAGAAACGAGCACTAACTTGCGCATGACGGTATTCCTCCACAAGCGCGAAGCAAAAAGGGAAGTACTACATAACGTCAGAGGGGCGCAGCGGGTGGTAGTTCCGTAGAGGTTTATGAGAGAGAAGCGGGCAACGCCGTGTGGGTTGCCCGGTTGCATGGTGGAGTCAGATTACCCCGCAGGCCATGCGGTCGCCGCCACCGCCCAAGGGCTTGGGCATGTCGGAATGGTTATCGCCGCCGGCATGAATCATCAATGCATGCCCTTTGACTTCGGAGATTTTTTTCAGGCGTGGGGCCAGCACGGGATAGTTGGCGATACCGTCAGCGGTTACGTAAACCGCCGGCAAATCACCCAAGTGGCCGTCAGCGTAAGGGCCCAGATGTTTACCGGTTTTTTGCGGATCAAAGTGTCCGCCGGCTGCCAGTGCGGCGCCTTTAACGCCATCCTTCACACCGGCCTCGCAACTGCCGTTCTCATGGACATGAAAGCCATGCACGCCGGCGGGCAGGGATTTCAGGTCGGGGGTGAACAGCAGGCCATAAGGCGTCTCACTGATAGTGATAGCCCCGATTGCCTGTGGTGCGCCATCGGCGCTGACCAGGTTGATCGCAACTTTTTCGGTCGCCGCCTGGGCCGTGCCGAGGGCGAAGGTACCGAGTAAACCCAACCATAGTGCGCGTTTCATAAGCGTTTCCTTTTGCTGCACGAGTGTTCAGAAGGATCGATTCAATAGCTCTTTAGAGTTAACGGGCGATGAAGGCTGGATCCGACTGCCTTGCAAAATGAGACTCATCGCACAATCCGAAAGTTTTGCGCGGGTTGCCGCCCCGCCCAGACACTCGTTGACATGCTCTGACACGGCAGACCGGCGTAAATGGGCTTAACTCAAGGTCTTGCAAGGCTTTTCGAGCGTTCCCTGGGAGGAATTCACGGTGTCGATAAAATTGCGTTTAGTGTTGCTGGTTGTTACCAGCCTGCTGACGGCGTTGATCGTCAGTCTGGTCAGTTATGTCGGCAATCTGCGGATGGCCTCGGCGGTCAGCGACAATGTGGTCAGCATGAGTGCGCTGCGCAACCACATGGAAGCCGACATGATGCACGACGCCCTGCGCGCCGATGTTTACTCGGCAATGCTGGTGGGGTTGGGCAAAAGTACCGGCACGGCGGCCGAAGTTCGCGATTCGATCAACGAGCACGCCGGGCATTTCCATGAGGTACTTGATGAAAACCTCAAGTTGCCGATCAACCCGACTTTGCGCACGGCGCTGGAGCAGATCAAGCCGAGCCTCGACACGTATATCAACGCAGCCGAGCGGATTGTCGGGCTGGCGCTGGACAACCCTGATGCGGCGCAGCAGCAACTTGGCACGTTCAACACCGCGTTCAGTCAACTCGAAGAGCAGATGGCGGCTCTAAGCGAACAGATCGAAACCAATACCCGACAGACCAGTGAAGGTACCGAATCGGCGATTCGCAGTGCAAATCTCGCCCTCGCGGTGGTGCTGATCGCCAGTGTGTTATTGCTGCTGGCACAGGGACGGTGGGTGATGCTGAGCATTTTGGGGCCGCTGCGGTCGGCCAGCCGGATTGCCGAGAGTATCGCCCACGGCAACCTCAGTGAACCGATTGCCGAGCCGTCCGGTAAGGACGAGGCCAGCGTATTGATTCGCACCCTGGCGACCATGCAAAGGGATTTGCGCAACATGATCGACGTGGTGCGGCGCAATGCCCATGGCGTCAGCGGCATGAGCGAACAATTGAGCCACGGCTGCCATCAGGTCGCCGACAGCAGCCAGCAGCAAAGTGTCGCCGCCGGGACCATGGCCGCAGCGGCCAGCCAGATGACCGCGAGCATCGAGGAAATCACCCGTCACGCCCAGCGCGCGTTGGGCATGGCCAATCAGGCTGAATCATTGGCGAAGAATGGCGGGCAGGTTATTCATCAAGTGGTCAACGACATGGACGATATCGCCCGCTCGGCGCAGCAGTCGGCGCAGGTGATCCGCACGCTGGATCAGGAATCCGAAGCCATCTTCAACATCATTCAGGTGATCAAGAGCATCGCCGACCAGACCAACCTGCTGGCGCTCAACGCCGCGATTGAAGCGGCCCGGGCGGGCGAGCAGGGCAGGGGGTTTGCGGTGGTGGCGGATGAAGTTCGCAGTCTGGCAGCGCGGACCAGTGCGTCCACCCAGGAAATCGCCGCGATGGTCGCGCGCATCCAGCACAGCACCCGCGAGGCGGTCAGCAGCATGGAGGCGGGTGTGGCGCAGGTCGACAAGGGCATGGCAGTGACGGCCGATGTCGAGCGGGCAATTCGCGAGATCCTCGAGGCGACGTTGAGCACCACGCAACTGGTCAACGACATTACCCGCACCATTGGCGAGCAGAGCCAGGCCAGTAACGAGATTGCCCATCAGGTGGAAATGATTGCGGGGATGTCCGAGGGCAATAGCCGGGTGATCGGCCAGACGGCGAATACGACAGATGAGCTGTCGAGCCTGGCGGGGCAGTTGGCGCAGTCGGTGGATCGGTTTCGGTTGTGACAGTGGGGTTGGGCAATTGTATTTTTGGTGGCTGATCTGCCTTCATCGCGAGCAGGCTCACTCCCACAGTGGGCGGTGCAGTTGCCTGAGTTGCGTTAACACCGCCCAACCCCCTGTAAGAGTGAGCCTGCTCGCGATTGATTAATCTGAAGGAGATTTAGTCCAATCAGAACTTGAACGCCTGCCGCCCCACCAGCAACCACTTGCCGTCCTGCTTCTGCCAGATCTGGAAGTTCTCGATCTCGGTCGGCACCACTTCAGTCCCCTTCAACGCCTGCGCGGAAAAGTGGTGACGCACCAGCGCTGTGTCGCCGGACAGGGTGATGGTCTGTTTTTGCATCTCGAGGGTCTT
The DNA here is from genome assembly GCF_044743385.1 of Pseudomonas sp. NPDC087639. NCBI lineage: Bacteria > Pseudomonadati > Pseudomonadota > Gammaproteobacteria > Pseudomonadales > Pseudomonadaceae > Pseudomonas > Pseudomonas sp. NPDC087639. The sequence continues at coordinate 45,369 of NZ_JBIUWI010000035.1, forward strand.
GAACGCGCTTTTGCCGGTTTCGATGTCGGCGATGAATTCTTTCTTGTCCTGAATCTTGCCGCTGGAATGGCCGTAGGTCAGGTTGCTGGCCGTCAGCGCGTTCAACTCGGCGATGTCTTTGTGCAGCATCGCCTGGGTCAGATGATCGACCGCTTGGGCGACATCTTTTTCCGCCGGGGCGGCAGCAGCCATGGCATATCCGCTGAAGGCGCAGAGAAAACCGATCAGGAGTCTGGTCTTGGTCATGAGGTGTTTCCTTGTTGTTATCGGGTTGATGACTGATCAATTGTTTTGAATTTGTCAGTCATCGTACAACGTAGCAGATTCTTTATCGATACGGCAGCGGCCGCACGCACTGAAGCGCCAGGGTATCTATACTGAAAAAGCTCGACGGCTGCGGGCACAGCCTTCACCGGTTCATGTTCAGCGCCGGTTGGCCGATAACGCCCAGAGCGGAAAAAGACTCTCAAGTCGGGAACAGACGCGCGGGTTTGCCCTGACGTGATATTCTTCGCGCCAACTTGGTTTGACCTTATTCAGTTTGCTTGCCTTTAGGGCGGGCCGACGGAATCCCTGTCGCTCAAGTAGCTGAGCCAATAATGATAAGAAGTCAGTTCAGAAGGGACATTAACTGGGGTCGATGCAGCATGTCGGCCTTGTGTGCCCACCCGTCAAAATTGAAGTGTGCCGGAATCTGCGACGCCAGCCTGAGCGTCATCAAAGCGGATCGCATACAGATAAAAGCGGCGGGCGGAAGGCGTTTTATCATAGGTGCAACAGATGTTTAAAAAAGTGAACACGGCCTTGCTAGGGCTGGCTTTGTCGATGGGGCTGACGTCCGTTCATGCGGCAGAGGCCAAGAAAGTTGACGTACTGCTGATCGGCGGCGGCATCATGAGCACCACCCTGGGTGTGTGGATCAATGAGCTGGAGCCAAGCTGGTCGATGGAAATGGTCGAGCGCCTTGACGGTGTCGCCCTGGAAAGCTCCAACGGCTGGAACAACGCCGGTACCGGTCACTCGGCTCTGGCTGAGCTGAACTACACCCCGGAAGACGACAAAGGCAACGTCACGATCCCGAAAGCCGTCGAGATCAACGAAGCGTTCCAGGTGTCCCGTCAGTTCTGGGCCTGGCAGGTTCAGCAAGGCGTTCTGAAGAACCCTCGCTCGTTCATCAACACCACTCCGCACATGAGCTTCGTGTGGGGCGATGACAACATCAAGTTCCTGAAAAAGCGCTACGAAGCCCTGCAAGCGAGCCCGCTGTTCGCCGGCATGCAGTACTCCGAA